>JALWSW010000001.1 GCA_027080125.1 Campylobacterales bacterium
ACGCATTTCTCACAGTTTTCTTATATCTGATTACCGCCTCTTCTTTCTGCAACTTCGCTATCTTAACATTGGAGCCGGTTCTTCCGAAATCAAAAACAGGCATCCCCATAGATGCGCCGATACTCCATATTTTCGCAGAATTACGTATTACTCTGCCAAGCTCATCACTCTGAAAGCCAAGCAAGCCGGTTAAGGAAATTAAAGGAAAATATGCAGCCTTTGCCGCGCCGATAAGTGCATTTTTGGCTCTCATATTTTCCTCTGCAGCCTTTATATCCGGTCTATTTTCCAATATGGATGAGGGCAGAGCATAGGGAATCCTCGGCGGAGAAGGCAAAGCTTTATCAAGCATAACATTGTTTTTGAAAATCTCCTTCGGGCTCCTTCCAAGCAAAACGGACATAGCGCTCATCTGCACCATTCTCTGCTCTTTCAAAGATTCCGTAAGAATTTTTGCATTTTCATATTGATATTTTGCCTGCTGCACCACAAGTTTGCTGATTTCACCATATTTATACTGGCTTTTTCTATATTCGTAGGTTTTTTTGTATGATTTGAGCGTATCTTCGGCTATCTTTAGTTGTCTATTCGTAGCAATAATATTGAAGTATAGCGCGGCTATATTCGATATGAGCGACAGTCTCACCGTCTCTTTGTCTGCCTCAGTTGCCAAAAGTGACCAGACAGCCGCCCTCTTTTGATTTGCCAGCTTTCCCCAGAAGTCTATCTCATAGGACATCTGAGATGATAGAGCAAAATTATCTGCAATCGCCCCTGCTCCTTGCAGCGGCACCTCACCGCTTGTCTGCTGCCTTATGCCAGCAGCTGATGCTGAAATGTTTGGATAAAGATTAGCGCTTTGCAGCCTGAGATAAGCAGCTGCCTTTTTGACCCTGACAACGGCAATTCGCAAATCGTCATTATTCTTCAGCGCCTCTTTTATCAATTGATTAAGGTTCTCATCCTTGAAATTTTTCCACCAATCCATATTTACGGCCTGCACCTGCACCGCTTTATTACCGGGTAAATCCATTTTAGGTTTTGTAAACTTTGGTGCAAGAGAGCAGCCCTGCAGCAACAAAATTGCGCCGATAGTGCAAATAAACGGTTCAGTTCTCATTTTGGCTCCTTTTTCTGTATCTTTGCTTGAGCTTCATTACGATGTAGAAAAACAGGGGAACAAAAAATATTCCCACTAATGTCACAAAAAGATCTCCGCCAACCACTGTTGTCCCTATTATGCGTCGACTGTTTGCCCCCGCACCGGAGCTGAATGCCAGAGGCAAAGCTGCGGCAACAAAAGCGAGCGAAGTCATAACAATGGGTCTGAAACGAATTCTTGCTCCTTCAATGGTTGCATCAAACAGATTATAGCTCTCATTTAGTTTCTGCAGGGCAAACTGAACCATCAAAATAGCATTTTTTGCTGAAAGACCAACCAGTGTTATAATACCTACCTGAAAATAGATATCATTTTCAAAGCCTCTCAAGAAAAGTCCCATTGCCGCACCGAAAAGTGCAAACGGAACCGAAAGTATAATTGCAAGCGGTATACTCCAACTTTCATACAACGCTGCCAAAATCAAAAAGACAAAAACCAATGCGTATATAAATGAACTGTTGCCTGCTCTTGAAAGTTTTTTCTCCTGATAAGATGTGCCTGCCCAGGAAATAGTATAACCGGATGGCAGCACGCTTTTTGCAATCTCCTCAATGGCACGCATAGCCTCACCTGAGGAGTATCCAAATCTCGGTTGGCCTGTTATCTGAGCTGCCTGGAATCCGTTAAACCGCTGCACTATGCTGGGACCTACAATCCTTTTTATATCAACAAGCGAACTTATCGGGACCAGACTTCCGTCACTTGATCTGACAAAAACATCATTGTAATTGTTCAGGTTCTCCCTGAATTTACCTGCCGATTGAAGATTTACATGATAAACCTTTCCATACATGTTGAAATCGTTCACATAGCCTGTTCCGAATGTTGTCCCTAAGGTTGTAAATATATCTGATATCCTAACACCAAGCGCTTTTGCTTTTTGCCTATCCACCGCAATTCTATACTGCGGAACATTTGCATTGAGAGTTGAGCGCACCGTCATAAGCTTCGGGTTTTGATTTGATTTTTGAACTATTTCTTTTACATATTTATCAAGCAGGTGTATGTTGCCTCCGGTTCTATCCTGAACATACATCTCAAATCCGCCTGTTGTGCTCATCCCCATTATGGGAGGAGGATTCAGAGCCATAACAAAAGCCTTTTTGTATTGCGAAAACCGGCCGTTCAACTGCCCGGCGATCTGCATGGAATTCTCTTTTCTTTTCGACCAATCCCTGAGATGGGCAAATCCTATGCCGGCATCCGTTTTATAGGCAAAGGTCATAAGATCGATTCCTGCCATAGATCCCACCGTCCTAACATTGGGATTGCTTCTCAACAGATTATTGACATCTGTCTGCACCTCGGCAGTTCTTCCCAGCGATGCGGCCGGCATCAAATAATAGAAGACCATAATATCGCCTTTATCTTCATTTGGTACCAAGCCGGTTGGCAGCTTTTGCATTATAAAGCCTGTTGCAAAAAGCATCACTGCAAACAGCATAATTGCCAAAGCTCCATACCTCAGAATATACCTGATGCCTTTGGCAAAATTTTTTGTTATGCGGTAAAACAGCTTATTGAACTGTCTTGTCAGCCAAGATTGCCTTCTTCTTTCCTTTTTTAAAAATATTGCGCACATAGCTGGAGTTAATGTTAGAGCAACTATGCCTGATATCACAACCGATGTGGCAATAGTCAAAGCAAACTGCTGATACATCTTGCCGCTGAAGCCGCCTATAAATGATGCGGGAATAAAAACAGCCGAGAGCACCAGCACAATGGCGACAATTGGCCCGCTAATCTCATTCATAGCCTTATTAACGGCTTCTTTGACGCTTAGATTCTCCGTATTTGTGTTCAATATTCTATCAACGTTTTCTATTACAACGATGGCATCGTCCACAACAAGTCCTATAGCAAGGATCAGACCGAAAAGCGTCAAAAGATTGATGGAAAAACCGGCTGCATAAAATCCTGCAAATACGCCTATTATTGATACGGGAATGGCAAGAACCGGTATGAGGGTAGCCCTTATCGTTCCCAAAAACAGATAGATAACGATAACGACAAGGGCAATTGCAAAGATCAGTGTATATATAACCTCTTTAATTGATGCATTCACAAATTTTGTGGTGTCATAGACATTATGATATTTTAGATCGGCAGGAAATCTTTTTGATAATTGCCTCATTGTATTGTCAACAGCTTTTGAAACCTCAAGGGCATTGGCGCCCGGAGACAAAAAGATTCCTACAAACGCAGCAGGATCATTGTTGAATTTGCCCCTCAGATAATATCTCTCGGATCCCAATTCCACTTTTGCAACATCCTTAAGCTTCAGCGATGAACCGTCACTGTTTGATTTAAGAATAATATTTTGAAACGCTTTCACGTTTTTGAGACGTCCGGTTGTTGTAACCGTGTATGTATATGCCTGTGCATCTTTTATCGGCTCTGCTGCTATCTGTCCTGCCGCAAACTGATCGTTCTGACTTCTTATGGCGCCGATTATATCCCCGATGCTCAAGCCATAAGATGCGAGCTTATCCGGTTGAAGCCAAATCCTCATCGAGTAGTTTTGATTACCAAATATTATAGCCTCGCCGACGCCGGAAATCCTTTTCAAATCATCAAGCACATTAATGAGCAAATAATTGGAAATATAGACTGTATTATGTCTGTTTTTTTGAGAGGTAAAGGCAAAAATTTTCAAAATATCAGGCGATCTTTCCCTGATACTGATTCCCTGTCTTCTTACCGCCTCCGGCAGCTTGCTCAAAGCTGTCTGAATCCTGTTATTGACATCCACTTTTGCAACATCAGGATCTGTTCCAATTTTAAATGAAATACTCAATGTCAATACTCCGCTCGGCGAGGCGACCGATGACATATAGATCATATCTTTGACTCCGTTTACCGCATTCTCAAGCGGTGCCGCCACGGTTTTTGACAATGTTTCGGCATCTGCCCCGGGATATACCGCCTGAACCATAATCTGAGGAGGAACTATGCTCGGATATTCCTGAACGGGCAGCTCTCTGATCGAGATAATCCCTGCCAAGACAACAATTATCGATATCACAGCGGCAAATATAGGCCTGTTTATAAAAAATCTGGAAAACATATTATCTGCCTTTTGCGTCGATAATTTTATCTATTTTTACGGGCATTCCCGGTCTAACTCTAAAAAAGTTATCCACAATTACCAGTTCTCCCTTTTTCAGGCCGTTTTCAACAACAAAATAGTGTCCGGAAGTTCCACCAATTTTTATCGGTCTTGCCTGAACCTTTCCTTTATCTACCATAAACACCATAGTGCCCATCGGGTTTTGCAAAACAGCCCTTTGAGGTATTACTATGGCATTTTTTCTGTAAACTCCCTCAAGTTTAATTCTCACAAACTCTCCGGGCATCAGATAGTTGACCGGATTCGGGAACACCGCACGCGCCTTAACACTTGATGTTCTTCTGTCTATGAGCTCATCTATAAAGTTTACATATCCTTGCTCGCCATATTTTTTGCCGTTTATTTCAAGAACCGCTGCAATTTTACTTGGCTTCAAACTTTTATCTTTAATATATCTTATGACATCTGTATCAGGAATCGAGAATTCAGCATAAATGGGATTCATTTTAGTTATTCTGAGAAGCTTGGTACCGTTTATAACCAGATTACCCACATCAACTGATTTCATACCTGTAATGCCGCTTATAGGCGCTCTTACGTATGTATAGTTATAATTGATTGTTGCAATTTTTAAATTAGCTCTTGCGCCTTCTACATTGGCTTTTGCAATTTCATAAGCTGCCGATGCACTGTCCATCGTCTTTTGACTTGCATTATTGTGTTTATACAGAATACTTACACGTTGCCAATCTTTTTTGGCTTTTTTTAGTGAAGCCAACGCATTTTGAAGATCCGCTCTTGCCTTCTCCAATCTCGCCTTATATGTATCAGGTTCGATTCTATAGAGCAGATCGCCCTTTTTAACAAACGCTCCTTCGGTGTAAAATTTTTTTATCAAAGTTCCGGCTATTCTTGCGGTGACCTCAACATCTCCGATGCTTTTCAGCCTTGCCGTATATTTCAGCATAACAGGAATATCAGACGGATTGCCGACTCTATACACATCAACCGCAGGCATCTGAGGCTTTCTGAAAATCTTCTTATGACTTTTGCCCGCAGCGTAAGCCACAACAGCCGCTGCCATTATCGTCAAAACTATAATTTTTGATATACTTTTCATAAATCAGTCTCCTTGCTTTGAAATATCGCCTCTGGCAGATGAGACAGAATTCTTTTTGTCCTCAGATAGAACCCCGTTCAGAAACAGATCGGTTATAATCGAAACGTTTGTGTCTGATTTATACCGATCCGGATTTTCAAGCCAGCAAAAAAGAAACGAATTGGCAAGCCCGTCAAGCGCCACAGCCATATGGTAGGGATCGATATCACGAAATATATTTTCTTGGACACCTGTTTTGAGAACCGAAGCAAGGTGCATTATAAACTCCTGATACATTTTGCGTATGTCCCGATCTAACCCAGATTTGATATTAAAACTTGCGCCGCGGGTTTCAGCAAAATAGAGACGCAGTTCCTGAAGATTATCCGCAAAAAGCTGCGCTTTGACGCTTATCAATTTTTTTATGAGGGTAATGATATCATCGCTGCCATCCAGAACCTTCATCATAGTGTTATGAAAAGTTTCTGCCTTTTTCATCATAAGTGCTTTGTACAACTTTTCTTTGTTTTCAAAAAATTTGTAAAGCGTGCCAATAGCAAACTCAGATCTTTTGGCAATCTCGTGCATAGAAACGTTGTGATAACCTTTTTCGGAAAAAAGCTCAAGAGCTGCATTGAATATCTCTTCGCGTTGCATAAGTTTCTCTCTTTCACGGCGCGAAAGTTTTTCTTTCTCTACCATACAAACCTCCGAAGTAAATATTGACGCATAATTCTATAATATGACATGACGTTCATATAGTATAATCATGTGTTTTGCTATGTCAAATAAAAGCTATTTGAATTAGATTGCCTTTTTTATCAATCTAATTTATAATTTCATACATAAATATATAACATGAAAGGTAGGACTTGCCATTTTAACCAGCGCGCATATCTTATGCCAAACGTCACATAACGGGAGTATTGTTGAAAGCTCGAGCAACATTCATTGATTTTATCCTGAGAGAATGGTTGGTCATTGCATCTGGTGTCGGCTTGCTCCTGATAAGCTTTTATACAAAACGGATTCCGGCTTACTCAATCAATGAAATAGAGATGTTGTTTATCCTGTTTGTGTTATTTGTAACGATTAACGGTTTGCAAAAAAGCGGTCTCATATCAAAAATCGCCCAAAGCATAGAGAAAGGAAGGTTCATACCGTTAAAATTGGTGATAATAACTTTTTTCCTCTCCATGCTGGTAACAAACGATATCGCTTTAACAGTTATCGTTCCGCTTACCTTATCACTGAATATCAATCGCAAAGATGTTCTGGTTATTTTGGAGGCATTAGCGGCAAATTCCGGTTCCGCATTAACGCCAGTTGGTAATCCTCAGAACCTTTTTATTTACTGGTTTTATGGTGTCTCTCCTGATGCTTTCATAAAAACAATTGCGCCATTTTCTTTGATGTTTCTTGGTTTGCTAATTGTTTCGTCGCTTTTTGTTAAAACCAAAAACGGTATACAGGAAAACCGAGTGCATAAAATTAATGACAAGGCATATATCTACGGAGTGTTGCTTGTCATTGTTCTTTTAACGGTCTTCCATGTCCTTCCCGTTTTAAGCGGGGTTGTTGTTATTCTTTTTGCCCTCATATTCGACCGAAAATCCTTGCGTGTTGATTATGCGCTTTTATTCAGTTTCTTTTTCTTTTTCGGAATTGCCGATAATCTAAAGCTCATATTAGCATCCGAAATTACCCATGCCGGGCATGTTTTTCTGCTCTCAGCATTAGCAAGCCAAGTTATGAGCAATGTTCCAGTAGCGTTGTTATTTGCAAAATTTACATCAAATTGGCAGGGGTTGCTGTGGGGCGTGAATGCAGGAGGCTTTGGCGGCTTATTTGGTTCATTGGCAAACTTGATAGCCTACAAGTTATATATTGTCCACAAAGAGACAAATAACGCAGCAATATTTACAGCGAAATTTCTTATAATGGGCTATATGGCGCTGTTTGTGGCAATAGGGTTGTATTTTATTTTATACCAAGCGAACGGTTTGTTGTGAAACTTCAATTGATGGTGTTAAGTTTGTGCTTTGATTTATCGCTGCGTTATGCCTGCGTTTACAAGAAAACTATTAATCAGAAGACAAAAGAAATCAGATGAAAAATCTCAGAATATAGATAATGGAAAGAGATCTGCAATGTTATAGGTGATATAAAATAAACAAGTAATAAAAATTCAAGGATACACAACAACACAAATGAAAATAATTTAATCAGACGCATCCCCTTTTTCTTTTTGGTGGCTTCTTTATCTTTGTTTTTATCCATTATTTTTCGTACAATTAGTCCAATTACGAAACTAAATATAATTGCAAAAATAAGCAGGATAATGTCAATCGTGCTTTTATGATGGCTAAAATTACCCACATTCATGCCTAAAAATCCTGCTACCAAGCTTGGGGGCAGCAGATAGTAGCCGATTTTAGTCAGCATGTCCATTTGATTATTTCTCTTTTTTTCCACCCTAAATTTTATGTAATTATCAAGCTCCTCGATTTCTCTGTCAAAATCCTTTATCATCGTCTCGATTTTCATAACAGAGAATGCTTTCTCAAACAGCTCTATACCTTGCTCTTGAGGCGTTATCTCCCTGAAATAAAGTCCGTTGAGAAATTCCAGGTATTCCTTATAAACTTTCTGGCTATCATTGTGTATTTTTTCGTCAGGCTCACCTTCTCTGATATTCTCAACGATTTTTTGCACCTTACCTGATAGATAAATCACCATTGCCCTATACATCAAAAGCAGCATCATAACTTTGTAATAAATGGTTTTTGCATGGACCATCATCAAATCCCAACTGCTGATTCCCACAAATGAATATCGCGAAATGCCCCAGAGTGTTCCGTATTCAATCCATCTGTCGTATGTGGCGTTTTCAATTAAATTGCCGCAGGCTATTTTGCTTTGACAGGTCTTATCTTTTCCATCAACAAACACAAATTTATACCACCAATCATCAGATAGATAACCGTATTGCCGCTTTTTTTCATCAAAGTTTTTTAAATGAGGTATGATCTTTTCGTTTCTATCCAAAACAAAGCTCACAACAAACATTCTGTCATCAATAATAGGTTTTATGGATCTGCCCACAAACTCTTCAATAAAGCCGGGAATCATCTTTTGCTCTATGTCGCTCATACTATTGTTTTTAATATTTTTGAAACGCAAAAATTCTTCGCTTACCGGTTTGTTGCCATCTATGCTCAAGGTTATTTTATCTGCCAAAAAGCTGTTTTTTGTTTGATCAATTCCGGAGTTTTCATCCAGAAATTGCGGATAAACACGCCTTCCAAAATCATTTATCAGCAATATGTCATTATAGGAATACTCAAAATTCTGCAGATGAAACGACAAAATACCGATGCTTTTGTTAAATATGCTGAGGGTTATCTTTTCAAGCTCCAGCGTAAAACTCTTTTTATTTTCGTTTTCATTGCCGATAACATCGATTGTATATTCTCCTTTGTGAAAGTTATAAATCTTGTTTTCTGTCAATTTCTGATTTTTTTTGTCATCATCACTGCCATAAAGCGCATATCGTATCTGCGGAAAGAAATATGCAAATTCGTTGTAGCTTGAAGTTTTATTGAAATTCAGTTTATCATCTACCCAGTTTCTGTTTGTGTCTTCTATTTTTTCGTTAAAATCATCCCACTGTTTGATAACAAATGGAAACATAAAGATATGATTGCTTATAGCGGTCTTCATCTTAGCATATATCTCCTTCAAAACGGTTTTGTCGATTTTTCTATTTACCCCGACAAATCCGAAACGGCCTCCGCCGCTAAAAGACGGAGCAATCTGTTTCTCTTTCAAGATAATTTTTAATTTTTTTATATCAAACCCGTAAAACATTGTTAGCTTATCATTATATATGATATATTCAAGCCACCCCTTTTCAAAAAATATCCTATCGCATACCGGCGAGAAATGCTCATGATTAAAATATATAATTTTTTTTAATTCAACATTCTCCGCAGCCTTTTCTTCCTCAGGCGATATGCTTTGGCATATTCTGTCCAGCCTTCTGATTTTTTTTATCCTTGCTATGCTCAAATTCATATCTAAAAGAGCAGGAATATATCCTGAATCATTTGCAGCAACCGCCTTTTCAAATCTGCTTAATCTATGACCTATAATTTCTGCAACTTGTTCAAGGCTTGTCGGACGGTCTGCATATTCATTGTGATGATCTATGAAAACGATATTCTCATCATTGATGCCCAAATCGTTTTCAAGTTCGACCGCATATATCTTTTTGCCTTTAAAGCGCTCCAATTCTTCTTTGTAATTGCTGATTGCCGAGCCCCATTTCAGATTTTTATCAATCCATTTAATGCCATATCTGTCCAAGATGCGTTTTATAACACACATTTCAAGATCGCAACCGCCCAATAAAAACAGTATCTGACCTACCTCCGCTATCAAAAATCTGTAAATATAAATTATACATCAAATTATCACAAACTTAAACGACCGAACGCC
>JALWSW010000002.1 GCA_027080125.1 Campylobacterales bacterium
GTTTTTTCCCCTTTCAGTTTTCTGTTGCTGAGAGCTTTTATCAAACCGTCTTTGATGCCGATATTTTTGGGGATAAATTTTAGCGAATGAAAATCCGGAATCAGGACATTGTTAATTGCAATATCAAATTCGGCGTGCTGCATTTTTGTTTTGAAGACTTTTTCTTATAAATGAGATAAACAGTGGATGAGGTTTTTCAAGCGATGATTGAAACTCGGGATGAAACTGACATCCCACATAAAACGGATGTCCGGCAAGCTCGACAATCTCAACGAGCGAGCCATCTGCCGATACTCCTGAAACCTTGAGACCGTGAGCTTCAAACTCACCGGTTTTTTTTGTCTCAAACTCATAACGATGTCGATGCCTTTCATAAACAGGATGAACATTTACATAAGCGGTGGCAGCCATTGTTCCCGGCTTAATCTTACACAGATATTCTCCGAGCCGCATGGTGCCGCCTTTGTTATCCTTGGCAGTTCTGTGAACCTTATTTCCGTTTTTATCCGTCCAGTCTGTTGCAAGATCAATTATAGGATAATCGGTTCTCGGGTCAAACTCTGTGGAATTGGCGTTTTTATGTCCCAAAACATTTCTTGCAAACTCTATCACGGCACATTGCATTCCAAGGCAGATTCCAAGCATCGGGGTTTTGCTTTTTCTTGCAAACTCCGCCGCTTTTATCTTTTCCTCTATACCTCTTGTGCCAAATCCGCCGGGAATAATAATTCCGTTTACCGATTTGAGCTCTTTGATAGTCTCCGGTTTTGTTATATCCTCGGCTTCTATCCATGAAATTTCAGCTTTTGCGCCAAGATTAGCTGCAGCGTGTCTTATTGCCTCAACGAGGCTTTTATACGATTCTTTCAAGCCCATATATTTGCCAACCAATGCGATTTTCACATCGGTTATAGGGTTATTCATCCTTTCTGTAAGCTGCTGCCATAGAGTTGCATCAAATTTACCTTTTCTTTCGAGCCTGAGCTTTTTTACAACAACCTCGTCGATTCCTTCTTTATGAAGCTTCAGCGGCACGTCATAAATATTTTTTGCATCCAAAGCGGTTATTACAGCCTCTTTTTCCACATTGCAAAACAGCGAAATCTTATCTTTTATCTCATCGGTAAGCTTTTTTTCGGTTCTGCATAGTAAAATATCGGGCTTTATACCAAGCGATTGAAGCTCTTTTACGCTTCTTTGAGTCGGTTTTGTCTTTATTTCCCCGGCAACGGCAATATAAGGCACAAGGGTAAGCAGAATATAAAGTATGTTTTCCCTGCCAACATCATATCTGAGCTGTCTTGCCGCCTCGATAAAAGGGAGACTCTCTATATCACCTATCGTTCCTCCGATTTCAACAAGCGTAATATCGTTGCCCTCTGAAACCGCATGAATTCTTCTTTTTATCTCATCGGTTATATGAGGAACCACCTGCACTGTTTTTCCGAGATACTCACCGCGGCGCTCCTTCATAATTACGCTTTGATAGACCTGTCCTGTTGTGAAATTGTTTTTTCTTGTAAGTTTGGCATGCGTGAAGCGTTCGTAATGTCCTATATCAAGATCGGTCTCGGCTCCGTCGGAGGTGACATACACCTCTCCGTGCTGATACGGGCTCATCGTGCCGGGATCAATATTTATATAGGGATCAATCTTCTGTATGGTAATCTTGTATCCTCTCGATTCAAGCAGCTTTCCAAGCGATGCGGTTGCTATTCCTTTGCCCAGGGAAGAAACAACCCCGCCACATACAATAATAAACTTTTTCATAACATCTCCTAAGGGTAGATTTCCAATTCTTTTGGAACATACCAGTCAACAAGATTATAAAATATACCTGCTTTTGCCTTTTTTACACCTTTAAAACGTTTATGCAGCGCAATTATGGAATAGGGCGAATATAAAAACAGATACGGTTTGTCGTTATATATGATTCTGTTAATCTTTTGATAGATTGCCTTTCTCTGTTTTACGTTTACGGTTTTTCGACCTTCCTCTAACAACTTATCCACGGTTTTATTGTGATATCCGACAAAATTGAATCCTCCCGGTTTATCTTGAGAGCTGTGCCATATCGAAAACTGGTCCGGATCAGGCGAAAGCTGCCAGCCCAAAAGCACCGCATCGAATTTTCTTGAATTAATCAGATTCAGAAATGCCTGCCATTCCAAAATCCTGATCTTTACATCAATTCCGATCTTTTTCAGATCCGACTGTATAATAAGAGCGGCATATTTTCTTTCGCTGTTTCCCTGATTGGTTATAATGGTAAAGGAAAACCGTTTTCCGTTTTTGGTCAATTTGCCGTTCCTATATATAAAACCGGATTGTCTTAACAATCTTTTTGCCTTTTCAATATTATATTTTGCCGGCTTGACAGATTTATCATAAACCCAGCTTACCGGAGGATATATGCCGTTTGAAACGGTTCCTTCTCCAAAAAGAATCGTATCTATTATCTGCTTTTTGTTTATGGCATAATTAAGAGCTTGTCTGACTTTTTTATCCTTGAAAATCGGTCTTCTCAGATTCAGTCCCAGATATGTATAACCGAAAGAGGGGGTTATGTAAATATTATAATTTTTTTTTATCTTCGGCGTTATTTGACGCTCAAGCTGTATCGGCGAAAGCCCCATAGCATCGATTTTACCCGATTCAAGCTGCAAAAATGCGGTGGCATTATCAGGAATTATCTTATAAAGAAGACGGTCGATATGAGGTGAACCTGCAAAATAGCCCCTGTTTTTACTCAGCAGTATCGATTGACCGCTTTTCCATTTTGCCAGTTTGTAAGGACCTGTTCCGACCGGATTTCTGTTGAAAGGGTCATTGTTAAGATTATGTCCTTTTAAAAGATGATATGGCAAAATTCCCATAGTCCAGCTTGCTAAAGCGGGAACAAAAACGGTTTTGTAGTGCACTCTAAATCTGTATTTGCCCAGAGCTTCGGCTTTATCTATCAGCAGAAAATCGGTGGAATAAGGGGTTGCGATATTCGGGTTGGTCAATATTTTATAGGTAAAAAGCGCATCTTTGGCGGTAAGCTCAACCCCGTCCTGCCATTTTACCCCTTTTCGCAAAATAAATGTTACGGTTTTTCCGTCTTTTGAAACCGTGTATTTTTTTGCCAGATCCCCAACCAGTTTGAGATTCTTATTATATTTTAGCAAGCCGTTAAATATCCACCCCGCAATATCAGCGGAGGCGGAATCGGTGGCAAAAATCGGGTTTATTCGATTTGCATCACCGATTGAGCGCTGAATAAGCGTTGAAGCGTTGCAGATATTTGCAATCAACAAAAACGCAACCGGAAGCAGCACAGAGAATTTTTTATTAAAAATTTTGATATAATTTTTTCGAGACGACAGGTTTTGCGTAAAGAAATTCATTTTTTACGCAATAATCCGTGTTCTCGCAGGCTCATATTAAAGCTGCGATTACTTAGTTGATTTGCCGCTTTTTGCAGGTATCTTAACGGACGGATTTATCGGTAAAACAGGCAGTTTGTTTGTCTTTGTTTTTTCATTAACAATATTGCTGTTGGTAACGGATCTGCTGCTTGTTCCTACCAATGCCCTGTTGATGAGAAATGAGTTTATAACAAACAGAATTCCCAGAACCCAGGTCAACTTTGCCAAAAACGGCAGAGGACCTCTGCTGCCAAATACCGTTTCGCTTGCCCCTGCGCCAAAAGATACCCCCATTGTGGCTCCTTTGCCTTTCTGCATCAATATAATTCCTATAAGTATGATACTCAAAAAAAACTGAACAAAAATCAATAATGTCAACATAACTTTTACCTCTTAAAACTATCTATAATTTTTAAAAACGATTCAGCATCCAAACTGGCGCCTCCTACAAGCACCCCGTCAATTATATGCTGTTTTGCAATCTCCTTTGAATTGTCCGGTTTTACGCTGCCTCCGTAGAGAACGGTTGCATCTACCGATTTTTCCTTCAATTTTAACTTTATCAATTCAATTGTCTCTCTTATCGTAGCAATATCAGCCGCAACGCCTGTGCCTATTGCCCAAACCGGCTCATAGGCTACAATCAGAGAGCTTATCCCGTTAATTGTATCAAGCTGTCTGTTCAGTACAAATTCTCTCTTGCCTTTCCGTTTTTCCTCAAGTGTTTCTCCGACGCAATATATCGGTGTCAAACCGGCGTCGATTGCAGCGATGAGCTTTTTGTGTAAAAGAGCATCGCTTTCTCCGAAAATATGTCTTCTTTCGGAATGCCCTATTATAACATATTTGCATCCGATATCTACAAGCATCTGCGGGGAAATCTCTCCGGTAAAAGCCCCGCTTTTTTTCCAGTAGCAGTTCTGAGCACCGAGTTTAATCTTATTGTCTAAGATCTCATAAGCCATATCAAGCAATGTAAAGGGAGGTATAATTATGACCTCGGAGGTGATACTGACAGATTCATTTATCTTTCTTAACAGAATACCAGCAGTTTTTTTTGTCATATTCATCTTCCAGTTTGCGGCTATAACGGGCTTATTCATTCTGTTTTTCCTCCAAAATCTCCAATCCTGGCAGTTTTTTGCCGCTTATAAGCTCAAGCGCAGCTCCACCTCCGGTTGAGATAAAACTCATATTTTCAGCTTCCTGAGCCCTGTACACCGCATCTGCGGTATCGCCTCCGCCTACAACCGTAAGCGCATAGGAATCGGCAATATAATGAGCAATGCTGAAGGTTCCTCGTGAAAACAGATCGTTTTCGTATATTCCCATAGGTCCGTTCCACAGGATTGTTCTTGCGTCTGCAATCGCTTCCCCGAAAAGTTTTACGGTTGCAGGACCTATGTCTGTTCCATACCATCCTTTTGGAATCTCTTCCACCGGCACTATTTTTACTGCCGAGCCGCTATCTATATTATCGGTTACAACCAAGTCAACGGGAAGATAGAACCTTTTTTTTGTTGTTTTCAATTTGGATAGAATCTCTTTTGCGGTATTTAGAATCTTATCATCATAGTGTATTCCTATCTCTTTGCCCAAAGCAACAATAAATGGAAATGCCATCTTTCCGCCTATAAGAATCTTGTCTGAAAGTGAAAGAAGATTTTTTATCGCATCTATCTTGCCTTCAAGTTTTGCTCCTCCCAGAATGGAAACAAACGGACGGACAGGGTTGTCCAGGACTTTTTTGAAATAGCTTATCTCCTTTTTTAAAAGAAATCCGGCTACCGCAACATCCATAACCTTGGGCATTCCAAATATCGAAGCATGCTTTCTGTGGGATGTCCCGAATGCGTTATTGACATAGATTTGTGCAAGTTGTGCTAACGCTTTGGCAAATGTCGGACCATTTTCCGTTTCTTCCTTGTGAAACCGGAGATTTTCAAGCAGAATTACCTCTCCGGGCTTCATTTTTGCTATCATATCGGTAACGGATTTTCCGATGCAATCAGGCGCAAGGGGAACATCTGCATGAAGCAGTGTTTCAAGCCTTCTGGCAACAGGTTTCAAACTAAGTCTTTTGTCATACCCGTTGGGTCGCCCAAGATGAGATGCAAGTATTACTTTAGCCTTCTCATCTATTGCATATCTTATCGTCGGAAGCGCTTCTCTTATTCTTCTGTCATCATTTATCTGGGAATCCTGGTCAATCGGCACGTTAAAATCGCATCTTATAAAAACCGCTTTCCCGGATACCGATATATCGTTGATAAAAAGCATTGTTATTTTATTGCATTTCCCATCTTTTCAACAAGTTCTGCCAATCTTGAAGAATAACCCCATTCGTTGTCATACCAGGCAATAACCCGTCCGCTTTTTTTGCCGATAGTTCTGGTAAACTGAGAATCGAAAATTGCCGAATGTGAATCACCGACAATATCACTTGAGACAAGCGGCTCCTCGGAATATTTGAGTATGCCTTTGAGTTTGCCCTCAGATGCATTTTTCATAGCTTCGTTTATAGCCTCTACGCTAAGCTCCTTTTCCGAATCAAACGAAAGATCTATAAGCGATCCGTCGGGAGTAGGCACTCTTATCGAGACACCGTCAAGCCTGCCTTTTAATCCCGGAAGCACAATCTCGGTGGCTATTGTTGCTCCGGTTGAGGTGGGAATCATATTGATTGCCGCTGATCTGGCTCTTCTTAAATCCGAATGTGGCAGATCGAGTATTCTCTGATCGTTTGTATAGGAATGAACGGTAGTCATAAAACCGCTGAGTATGCCAAAGTTATCCATAAGAACCTTCATAACAGGAGCCAGACAGTTTGTTGTGCAGGATGCATTTGACAATATCTTCTCATCAGCTATCAATTTGTCGCTATCGTTTACGCCTAAGACCACCGTAGCAACGGAACCGCCTTTTGCCGGAGCACTCAGAGCCACTTTTTTAGCTCCCGCCTCAAGATGCAGTGAGGCAAGCTCTTTTGTTCTGAAAAGACCTGTTGATTCCACTACAACATCGATATTCAACTTCTCCCAGGGTAGTTTGGACGGATCACGCTCGGCAAAAATCTTTATTCTGTTTCCATCAACCAGAAGACTGTCTGATTCTGCTTTTACGGATTTTTCAAATATGCCGTGAACCGAATCATACTTCAAAAGATGAGCCAAGGTAGCAGGGTCGGTCAGATCGTTAATCGCCGTTACCTCAATATTTTTATTTCTGCTCATCGCTCTGTATGTCATTCTTCCTATTCTTCCGAATCCGTTAATTGCAACATTAATCTTGCTCATTACTCCTCCTTATGTTCCGGCTATCGCAAAAAAATAAACGGTGTCGGTATATTTTTTCAAAGTTTTGGCTGCTTCATTGATTGTTGAGCCTGTTGTGAAAACATCATCCACAAGCATCACTCTTCTGTCTTTTACCTTTTTCGAAGCCGTGAAACTGTTCCTTACATTCCTTTTTCTTTTATCTGCGCCGACAGTTGTTTGGCTTTCGGTAAACTTTGTTTTTTTAAGCGCCGTTGCAACAGGCAAGTTTATCCAGTTTGCAATCTTCTTTGCAATAAGAAGCGATTGATTGAATCCTCTTAAATACGAATGCTCTATTGTAAGCGGAATCGGAACCAGAATATCCGGCTTAAATTGACTTATCGCCTCGACAATTTGAGACTTGAACAGATCCATAATCCTGATTTGATAGCTGTTTTTGCCATATTTAACATTGTGAATCCAAGATTTGATGGTATCGGTATATTTAAAAAAGGCGATTCCTCCGTTGAAAACAGGTTTTCCGGTAAAACATGTCTGACAGATATAGTTTGAATAAGCATCAGGCAAAGCCCTGCCGCACTTTGCGCATCTTGTTGCCGGAATTATAAACTGACTTTTGCAACTTTTGCAGAGCAAATCGGCTTCAGCCCCGCATATATAGCACTTTGTCGGGAAAAAAACCGACAAAACGTTTGTGCCTATCTTATTTATCTGCATGTCTGTTTCTGCACTCCATGCAAAATTTTGCGGTAGGCATAATCTCGAGTCGGTTTTTGTCAATTTTCTTGCCGCATGCAACGCAGATACCGTAATTTCCCTCTTCCATTCTTTTTAAAGCATTTTTAATTGCATGAATCTCTTTGTTTTTTCTTTCGTACTCGATTCCTGATATAAGGGTCGATTCGGTTGAGGTTGCTTTGTCGATTATCTCTTTATGTTTATCCTTTTTAAGTGAGGACTCAACCATTTTCAGCTCTTCATAAAGCGACCTTAAACGATTTTCCAATATTACCCGGTTTTTCTTCTCTATATCATCCATATCTTCAACCTCGCTATGACCTAATTTTCGTATCTGATGATCTTTCCACAACTCCTCTAAAGCGTAATGTTGTCTGCCCTCTTCGGTAAAAATATCCACCATTATATCGCCTAAATCGATAAGTATCCAGTCGGAATTTTTATCCCCTTCAAGTTTTATATTTTTTATATTCAGTTTCTTGCACTCATAAATTACCTTATCCGCGAGGCTTTCCGAATGTCTTTTGCTTTGGCTTGTTACAATTATGCTGTAATCGAACAGCGATTTTTCAGGTGACATCTTTATGGTTGCGATGTCGGCTCCTTTGTTCTCATCCAGAATCTTCTCTATTGCCTTTACTATTAATTCGTCGTTCATTTATAAAGTCCCTTTTGTTCGATATACTCTCTGACTGCCTCGGGAATCAGATAATTTACCCTTTTTTCGTTCTCAATCCTCATTCTAATTTCCGATGAGGAGATATCAAGCGTTTGCATACTAATTGTTTTACAATCCTTCCTTATATCAAGCTGTTTGATATCTTTACCTCTTGGCGCAACGACAAATTCGGCAAGTTTGAGACAGTCCTCCCAATTCTTCCAGGTTTTGATGTTAATAAACTCATCAAGCCCGACAAGATAAAAAAGAGAAGAGTTCTTATACAGTTTTTTATAATGCTTGAGAGTTTCGACGGTGTATGCAGGTTTTTCGGTTTTTATCTCATAATCATCGACTTGGGCAAATTGCAGCGGAGCAAACGCCAAACGAACCATCTCCAATCTGTCCTTTGCCGGAGCGAAAACTTTTTTATGAGGAGCAATGCCTGAGGGCAGTACGATAAGTCTGTCAAGATGTATCTGCTCATAAAACTCTATTGCCGCCCTTAGATGAGCTATGTGAATCGGGTCGAATCTTCCGCCGAATACCCCTATCTTCAATTTCTTATCTGACCGTTGCCTATCAAAATATATTTATATGTGGTAAGCTCGTCGGCTCCCATAGGTCCTCTTGCATGCAAACGGTTGGTTGAGATACCGATTTCGGCTCCCATTCCGAACTCTCCGCCGTCGGTAAACCTTGTTGAAGCATTTACATAAACGGCGGCTGAATCTACCATATCAGTAAATTTTGTTGCATTTGAGAAGTTATCGGTTACTATCCCGTCGGAATGATGCGATCCGTAATAGTTTATATGTTCTATCGCTTCTTCTATGCTTTCGACAATCTTTATCGAAAGCGTCAAGTCAAGATACTCGGTGAACCAGTCATCCTCATCAGCAGGTTTAATATCTATAATGCGTGCCGTTTTTTCGCATCCTATCAGCCTGACGCCGGCTGAAATCAACTCCCTTGCCATCTCGGGCAGAAACTTTTCGACAATATCGGAATGAACAAGCAGCGTTTCTATGGCATTGCAGACGCCAGGTCTTGAGACCTTTGCGTTGTAAACAATCTTTTTTGCCATTGTCAGGTTTGCAAAACTGTCAACATATATATGACACAAGCCTTTGTCATGTTTTACAACCGGTATTCTGCTGTTTTCAGATACATATTTTATCAACGAACTTCCGCCTCTTGGTATAACCAGATCGATAAGATTGTCCATTTTAAGAAGTTTTTCGGTTGCTTTTCTGCTTGTTGTATCTACGAAATATACCGCATTTTCATCAATTTGAGCAAGGCTGAGCGCTTCCTTAAGCAGTTTTGCCAAAATTCTGTTGGTATTAATTGCCTCTTTTCCGCCTTTCAAAATTACCCCGTTTCCTGCCTTCAAAGACAAGCTGGCAGCATCTATGGTTACATTCGGACGCGACTCATAAATAATCAGTATAAGTCCGATTGGTATCCGTTTTTTTATCAGAATCAGACCGTTGGGCAATCTTTTTCCCGATTCAATCCTGCCCACAGGATCTTCAATCTTTTTTATTGTTTCGACCGACTCGATGATTTTTGAAATCCTTTCATCGTTAATCATAAGTCTGTCGATCTTTGCTTTACTTAACGTTTTTCTGCCCTGCTCTATATCTATCCGATTTTCCTCTATGATTTTTTTTCTATTTTTATCAAGCAGTTTTGCAAGGTTGTCCAAAAAACGGCTCTTTTCTTCACTGTTT
>JALWSW010000003.1 GCA_027080125.1 Campylobacterales bacterium
CAGTCCGACCATAACAAAAGATGGCGTTACCGTTGCAAGAGAGATTGAGCTTGAGGATAAATATGAAAATATGGGAGCTCAGCTTGTAAAGGAGGTTGCATCAAAAACTTCAGATGTAGCCGGTGACGGAACAACAACCGCAACGGTTTTGGCTGCATCCATCTACAAGGAAGGATTAAAGAATGTAGCCGCAGGAAGCAATCCGATAGAGATAAAACGCGGAATTGAAAAAGCTGTAAATAAGGTTGTTGAATTCATATCAAGTAATGCGAAAGAGGTTAAGGACAAAAAGCGAATCGCCGAAGTTGGTACTGTTTCGGCAAACAACGAAAAAGAAGTAGGGCAAATAATCGCTGATGCGATGGAAAAGGTTGGGGAAGATGGTGTTATCACCGTTGAAGAAGCAAAAGGTATGAAAACCGAGCTTTCGGTGGTTGAAGGTATGCAGTTTGACAGAGGTTATCTTTCTCCTTACTTCATAACCAACGCAGATAAGATGAGCGTTGAACTGGAGGATCCTTATCTGATTATCACTGATAAAAAACTCTCAAATATGAAAGAACTTCTTCCTCTGGTTGAAAAGATTGCAAAAATGGGCAAATCGTTCCTTGTTATAGCCGAAGACGTTGAAGGAGAAGCGCTTGCCACATTGGTTGTCAACAAGATCAGAGGTACAATAAACTGCGCTGCCGTTAAAGCTCCGGGCTTTGGAGATAGAAGAAAAGAGATGCTTCAGGATATTGCCGTCCTGACCGGAGGCAAGGTGCTCTCCACCGAAGCCGGTATTAAGCTCGAAAATGCCGATATCAGCGATCTTGGAAGCTGCAAGAAGGTTGTTATTGACAAGGATAATACAACGATAGTTGATGGCAACGGCTCAAAAGAGGATATCAAAGCAAGAATAAAACAGATAGATGCTCAGTACGAGGCATCCACTTCAAGCTATGATAAGGAAAAACTCAAAGAGAGAAAAGCCAAGCTTGTAGGCGGAGTTGCTGTTATCAAAGTTGGCGCTGCTACAGAGACCGAAATGAAAGAGAAGAAAGCGCGAGTCGAGGATGCACTTAATGCAACAAAAGCTGCAGTTGAAGAGGGTATTGTTGCCGGCGGCGGAGTTGCTCTTCTGAGAGCGCAAAAATCACTCGATAATCTTGTTGTGGAAGGAGACCAGAAAATCGGTGTTAATATAATAAGAAGAGCTCTTGAAGCACCGCTCAGAACAATATCTGAAAATGCCGGATATGAGGCATCGGTAGTAGTCAATAAAGTTAAAAATTCACAGGGTAATACCGGATTTAACGCCGCGAAAGGTGAATATGAAGATCTGTTTGAAGCCGGAATCATAGATCCTGCCAAAGTTGAGAGAACGGCACTTCAGAACGCTGCTTCCGTTTCGTCTCTTCTGTTGACAACAGAGGTTCTTATAACAGATCTGCCGGAAAAAGAGAAAGAGCCGGCAATGCCTCCTGCAGGCGGCGGAATGGGTGGAATGTATTAATTCCACAAACCTGCAAACCTGAATTATTAGATGCGCAGAAGAAAACTTCTGCGCATTTTTTTATTTCAAATCTGCTCTGCAACATTTAATATTTGCCCGCAGCATAATGATAATTTCAAGATATTCTGTATAAAAAAGTTTAGAGAAAATAAACTTGACAGACGATCTTGTGATTATATAATTATAGGAATTAAATTTTAGGGGGTATTGGATTATGCGTTTTTTTGGTAGATTGATGTTTGTTTTGACGGTTCTGCTGTTTGCCGGGTTGGCATCAAGCAGCAGTTTTGCCAAGGCGGTTAAAGTCGGTGTTGTCCTTCCGATGACAGGTCCAATCGCTTCGTTTGGCCAAAGCGATTGGAAGGGAATTAAGATTGCTGCCTCATTGAAGCCTACGGTGCTAAATGGAAGAAAGCTTAAACTTATTCTGCTTGACAACAAAGGTGATAAGGTTGAAACAGCCAATGCGGTAAGTAGACTTATATTTAAAAACAAGGTAAGTGCCGTAATAGGTGCTGTAGCAAGCGGAAACACGCTTTCCGGCGCTCCGATTGCGGAAAAGGCACATGTTCCTATGGTAACTCCGGCATCTACAAATCC
Source organism: Campylobacterales bacterium (assembly GCA_027080125.1). Classification (GTDB taxonomy): domain Bacteria; phylum Campylobacterota_A; class Desulfurellia; order JAADFJ01; family JAADFJ01; genus JAADFJ01. Next base: position 2,099 of record JALWSW010000003.1, read on the forward strand.
GCTCGTAACAAAGGGAAAAAAATTTATTTCGCGCGTCTGCTTTATCGATCCGTTCCAGGGCAAGGTTGCAGCCAAATATGTATATAACAATCTTCACGCAAGAACGGCCGCTGTGATTGTTGATATGGCTCAGGATTATTCGGTTGGTCTGGCTCGGTTTTTCATCAAAGCATTCAAAAAAATGGGTGGAAAGATAGTAGGAAATACATTCATTCAGACCGGTGATCAGGATTTTTCGGCTCAGATTGCCGTTGTAAAGGCTCATCACCCGGATGTTATCTATATGCCCACCTATTACCAGGAATTGGCACTTTTTGCAAGACAGGCAAGACAATTCGGGCTCAAACAGACGATTATGGCTGGTGACGGGGCGTCTGAAGAGGCGCTGATTAAAGTCGGCGGAAAGGCAGTTGAGGGCTTATCGTTTACAAATCATTTTGACCCGAAAGCGGCGGTAACTCCGCTTGGAAAGAAGTTTGTAAAACTTTACAGAGCAAAATATCATGAAGATCCAAGCGCAATGGCTGCCCTCGGAGCTGACGCATACTTTGTTGTTGCAAATGCCATAAACAGAGCAGGCTCAACAAATAGGATAAAGATCAATAAAGCAATCAGGGCTACCAAAGGCTTTAAAGGTGTGACAGGCATAATTACACTTGTAAATGGTGATCCTGTCAAAAGTGCCGTCATTCAAAAGGTGAAAGACGGTAAATTCGTTTACGTTACCACCGTAAACCCATAAGCGATATTCATATAAAGAGGGAGGGCTTCCCCTCCCTCAATAGCAAAATTTTATTTGGTTATAAAATATGAACTTTTCTGAGGTAATACAGCAGCTTGTAAACGGAATCTCTTTGGGCAGTCTTTACGGTCTTGTCGCCATTGGATACACTATGGTGTATGGTGTATTAAGACTGATTAACTTTGCTCACGGTGATATTATGATGGTTGGAACATATATGGCATTTTTCGGTGTTTCAGCCTTTTTGCTACCATGGTGGGCATCCTTCATATTTGCTATGGTACTTGCCGCACTGCTTGGTGTTGTAATAGATAAAGTCGCATACAAACCGCTCAGAAGCGCAAGTCGCATATCAAGCCTAATTACCGCAATCGGTGTGTCGTTTTTGCTTGAAAATCTTTTTCTTGTGCTCTTCGGAGGTGTTCCAAAGGCGTTTCCGATTCCAAAACTTTTCGCAGGAAGCCTCAACATAGGAGGAGTAATTCTGCCTTTTGTGAGTATATTTGCTCCTGTATTGGGAATTGTCTTTCTTCTTATACTGCTTCAACTTCTGCATCATACCAAATACGGTATGGCAATGAGAGCTCTTTCATTGGATATCGAAACAACACGCATAATGGGAGTCAATGTTGATGCGGTGATATCGCTGGTTTTTGCCATCGGCTCTGCGCTTGCTGCCGCAGGCGGAATATTGTGGTCACTTAAGTATCCATCCATTAACCCGTTAATGGGTATCCTTCCGGGATTAAAAGCGTTTGCCGCTGCGGTTCTGGGAGGCATTGGAGATGTTACAGGCGCTGCAATCGGCGGATTTATTATCGGTGTATCTGAAATTCTGATTGTGGCCATTTTTCCGGAGCTTGCGGGATACAAAGATGCATTTGCGTTTCTGCTGCTAATACTTGTCCTGCTGTTTAAACCTACCGGAATTATGGGAAAAGACCTCGGAGGACGTTTTTAATCGATGAACAAAAAAAGAAATAGTCTGCTTACCATTGCATCTATCGTAGCTTTGTTTCTGTTTTTATGGTATGCATCAGCTCATTTTAACAAATATAGCATAAGAATTTTAAATGACATAGCAATATTTATGATGCTTGCGGTAAGCTATAATCTTATAAACGGGGTAACCGGACAGTTTTCGCTTGAACCAAATGGATTTACCGCTATCGGCGCTTATGTTTCCTCGTTGCTTACCTTAACCGCGGCGCAAAAACATGCAATGTTTATAATTGTTCCGATGATTCACCCTCTTGATACGCTGCATCTTCCGTTTTTGGCTGCATTGATAGTAGGGGGTTTGGTAACTGCATTGGTGGGATTTATTCTTGCATTTCCAGTCTTCAGGGTCAGAGGTGATTATCTCGCAATAGTTACTCTTGGGTTCGGGCTTGTTATAAGGGTTTTTTCCAACAATGCAATCAGCGTAACAAACGGACCTCTTGGTCTGAAAGGTATCGGCGCTTACACAAATCTGTGGTGGAGCTGGGGTTGGGCAGTGTTTTCTTTGATTGTGATAATGCGCCTGGTTAATTCCGGTTATGGAAGAGCAATGAAGGCAATAAGAGATGATGAGGATGCCGCGATTGCAATGGGTATAAACAGCTTCAAGATAAAGATGATAGCTTTTGTTACAAGCGCATTTTTTGAAGGAGTTGCAGGAGGTTTGCTTGCTCATCTCATAACCACCATTTCTCCTACACTGTTTACATTTTTCCTGACATTTAATCTGCTTATCATAATTGTTGTGGGTGGACTCGGAAGTATGACAGGCACTGTAATTGCAACGGTTATGGTTGTTTGGGGCTCTGAGCTGCTCAGAGTGGTGGACCAGCCTATGCATCTGTTTTCCTTTACCATACCAGGTGTCCCGGGTATGAGAATGATACTGTTTTCCGTTTTGCTGATTGTTATTATGCTGTTTGCGCGAGAAGGCATTATGGGTCAAAAAGAGTTTTCCTGGAACGGATTTTTAAACTTCTTAAGGCACAGGAAGCAGAAATGAGTATTCTAAAATGCGATAATCTTATAATGCAGTTCGGAGGTTTGACTGCTGTTAATCATTTTTCATTCGAGATAAAAGCGGGGGCTATAAAGGGGCTTATAGGACCCAATGGAGCAGGAAAAACGACCGTCTTTAACATGATAACCGGAAACTACAAGCCTACTTCTGGAAGAGTGCTCTTTTTTAACGAAGAGATAACAGGACTGAAACCGCACAAGATTGTTTCTCGCGGTATGGCAAGAACCTTTCAGAATATCCGGCTTTTCACAAACCTGTCTGTGCTTGAAAATGTTATGGTAGGATTTCATCACAAGATAAAATACAAACTGTATGAAACCGTTTTGCGTCTTCCACGTTTTGGAGCCGAAGAGGAAAAGATGCGTCAGATGTGTATATCGCTTCTTGATAGAGTCGGGCTGAAAGATAAAATAAACCTAAAAGCAAACGAACTTCCTTACGGAGAACAGAGAAAGGTTGAGATTGCCCGCGCCTTAGCAACAGGTCCTAAACTGCTTCTTCTTGATGAGCCGGCTGCAGGCATGAACCCTCAGGAAACAACCGATTTGATGTATTTTATTTCTGAAATAAGAGATAAATTTGATTTAACGGTCTTGTTGATAGAGCATGATATGAAATTTGTGATGGGACTGTGCGAAAATGTAACGGTTTTAGATCATGGAGAAAAGATTGCCGAAGGCAAACCTGCCGATGTTCAGAAAGATAAAAGAGTAATTACGGCTTATCTTGGAGAGTCTTATGCTTAAAGTGAGCAATCTTAATGTTTATTATGGGGTTATTCATGCCTTGAAGGGGATAAGTTTCAATGTCCCGGAAGGAAAAATTATTACGCTCATCGGCTCCAACGGAGCAGGTAAAAGCAGCACGCTCAAGGCAATAGCAGGATTGGTAAACACAAAAGGAAGCATAAAATTTCTCGGCGGCGAGATTGCTGGATCAAAGGCTCATCTTGTCTCCAAAAAAGGAATTGCTAAGGTTCCGGAAGGAAGAAAAGTTTTCGCCAATCTTACCGTTTTGGAAAATCTTAGAATGGGCGGATTCAACAGAGACAGAAATACACTTGAGAAAGGTTATAACGAGGTTTTCAATATTTTTCCTGTTCTGAAGGAGCGGGCAAAACAGTTAGCCGGCACACTTTCAGGCGGAGAGCAGCAAATGCTTGCCCTTGGCAGAGCTATGATGAGCGAACCGGCGCTTTTAATGCTTGATGAACCTTCCCTGGGACTTGCCCCAAAGATTGTTTCTGAAGTTTTTGATATTATCAAAGAATTAAACAGAAAAGGAATGACAATACTTCTGGTTGAGCAAAACGCGGCTCAGGCATTGAAAATATCTGATTACGGATATGTGCTTGAAAACGGCAAAATCACTCTTGAGGATAAGGCATCCAATCTTATTGTAAACGAGCAGGTAAGAAAAAGCTATCTGGGAGAAATGTAAAATCTGTTTGCACATCTTTAAAGGAATAGGGTTTTTTCAATTTCACTGAGGAGTTTTCTGTTTTTTTTCTCAATCTCTCTGAATTTGTTAATCAGTTCGTTCCCTGCGCGTGTAAGCGTTGAACCGCCTCCTCCTTTCCCTCCGCTTTTTTTAACCACAAGCAGCTTACTTGATAATTTGTTCATAATATCAACCGCATCCCATGCAGCCTTGTAACTCATGCCCATCTGTTTTGCTGCTTCGGTAATAGAGCCGGTTTTTTCTATCTCTTCAAGCAGCTCTACTCTGCCCTTCCCTATAAAGTTTTTTCCGTTCTTTTTTATCCAGATATTTCCTCTCAACTCTATCCTGTTTTTATTCATGCTTTTAATTTATCATTTTTGCGATGAATTGTAAAATTTACTTGACTAATTAAACCAATTTTCTATAATCGTAATATAAAAATTTATATTACGGGAATGTATTTGTGATCAAAAAAACTTTGATTTTTCTGCTTCTTATATTCTATACCGCAGACGGTTCTGCAAAAGAGCTGCTAATCTATGTAGGGGTGACATCAAAACCGCCTATGCAAAAAATAATTTCCTTGTATCATAAAAAAACAGGCACTAAAATCAGTGCCATTTACGGCGGTTCGGGGACCCTTCTGTCTCAGATAATTTTGACAAAAAAAGGTGATATCTATATGCCGGGCTCGCCTGATTTTATGAGAATGGCTGAAAAAAAAGGCGTGATTGCCAAACAAAGCGTTAAAAAAATTGCATATCTTATACCCTCCCTTATCGTTCCAAAAGATAATCCTAAGGCTATTGGCTCCTATGATGATCTCACAAAACCAGGCATAAAGATAGTCATAGCCAATCCTCAGTCCGTTTCTATAGGAGTTTATGCAGCAGAAATAATTGATAAATCGTTAAAAAGATTAAAAGTAAAAAAAAATATAATAAATTACACGGGCAGTGCTTCAAAAGCCGCTACTGCAATCATGCTGCATCAGGCAGATGCAGCATTTGACTGGAAAGTATACTCTTATTGGAATCCGAAACTTATTGAAGCTATCAACATCAACAAATATATTGTTAGAATATCGTATATTTCCGCAGGGATTTTAAATTTTACAAAAGATAAATACGAAGCTCAACGGTTTTTGAATTTTCTTTCATCTTCAGCTTCAAAAAAGATATTCGAAGGAGAACATATCATAACAAGCATAAAGGATGTATACAAAATTATAGGCAGAAAAGTGCCGGTTGGCGGTTTTTACAAACTTCCCAAAGATTGGCTCAGATAGGTGTTTAAACAGTTAAGTATAGTATCTGTTCTGATAGTAGCGATTCTTTATCTTTTACTTTTTCCATCCCTCCTATTTTTTCTGGATAAACCGAACGCATCTGATCTGAATAGAATTGCTTACTCAATTGTTTTAAGCCTTTCAACCGCAACCATCTCAACGCTTATTGCTATGCTCATCGGAATTCCTGCCTCTTATGCGCTGTCAAGATATGACTTTTTCGGCAAAAACTTCATCGATGCGTTGCTTGAACTGCCTCTTGTCGTCTCTCCCTTGGCTCTGGGCGCAATTGTGCTTCTGTTTTTCAACAATCCTATTGGCAGATGGCTCGCAAATCACGGAATTACACCGATTTTTCAGATATCAGGCATTGTCGTTGCGCAGTTTATAACTGTAATCGGGGTGGCAATCAGGATGATCAAACAGGCATTTGATTCGGTGCCAAAATATTACGAGAACGTTTCCAGATCGCTTGGAGCAAACTCATTCAAAGCGTTTACAACGGTGATTATTCCATTATCAAAGAAAGGAATACTGGCTGCTTTTATGGTTTGTTTTGCCAAATCTATCGGTGAATTCGGTGCTACGCTTATGATTGCCGGTTCTATGCCATTTAAAACCGAAACCGTTCCAATCGGTATATTTTTGGCATTATCGAACGCAAATATTACAAGAGCGGTTTGGCTGATAGTTATTCTCACATCAATAGGATTAATTTCTCTTATACTCTCAAGACGCATCATAAAATGATAGAGCTCAAAGAGCTAAGCTTAAAAAGAGGCGCATTTAAACTTAGCCAAATCAGCTTTTATATTAAAAAAGGCGAGATTTATCTGCTTCTCGGGGATTCCGGATCAGGCAAAACGACAACTTTGGAGCTTGTTGCCGGCTTTCTGAAGCCCGACACCGGAAAGATTATGATAGAAGATATCGACATAACAAATCTCCCTCCAAATAAAAGAAATATTGCCTATCTTCCACAAAAAATGTCTCTGTTTCCGCATCTTTCGATAGAGGAAAATATTTTATACGGGACAAAGGTTCGAGGCATCACTGCCGAGAAAGACTATTACAAAATGTTAGTATCACGATTCGGCATAGAAGAGATATTAAACAGCTATCCTGATGCGATATCAGGCGGTCAGGCTCAAAGAGCGGCATTGGCAAGAGCTATGATCGTCAAGCCCAAACTTCTGCTCCTTGATGAGCCGTTTTCGGCTTTGCACCCCTCACTTCGTTATGAACTGGAAGATTTACTAAAATCGATTGTATCCGAGTTTAATCTGAGAGTCCTGGCGGTTTCCCACGATATAGATGAGGCATTGCACCTGGCCAATGTTATAAGCTTTTTGCATAAGGGCAGCATCATACAGACCGCCAAAAGAAATGAGATATATTTCAGGCCAAAAACGGTTGAGGTTGCCCGATTTTTCGGAATAAAAAATCTGTTTGAAGGCTATATTGTAGCTTCGGACAAAGAAAACTTGAAAATTGAAACCGTTTTCGGGATTATCCATGCCAAAACAACGCATCGCGAAAAAAAACTGAAACCGGGTGAAAATATCATCTGGGGAATCCATTCAGATGAAGTAAGAATTATAAGACAGGAGCATAAAAAAGAGAGATTAAACAGATTGTCCGGGATAGTTGACAATCTTTTTGCGCACGGTCAATATTGGGATTTACGATTTTTATACAAGGACTCAACTCTTCATATAAAAATACCGGATTTTATCTGCGAACGACTAAAGATAGAAGAAAAAAAAGCTATGGAAGTAGAGCTTCCACCTGAGCGCATTTTTATTGTTAAACTGGATTAATAATTTGGCAGTGCGTATAGATACTATAGACTTTGATACTCCAATAAGCCGATAAGCAAACCCGTTTAGAAACAAGATTGCCAGGGCAATTTCAAGAATTCGTGAAAACGGTGTTATAAAATGAATCCTATACGGTTGAAATTTTCAAAAAAAAGGTTAGAAATAATGTCTATGGATTTAACCATTGGAAATGCGAACTTATATGATATAGATGCCATTTATAATATAATAGAACATGAGGCGCAGAAGAATCTGCTTTTGATACGTTCAAAAGATGAAATAGCTGCCGAGATTAGAACATTTAAGCTGGCAAAAATTGAGGATAAGCCCGCAGGATGCGCATCGCTTTATATATGGAACAGACAACTGGCTGA
>JALWSW010000004.1:0-3712 GCA_027080125.1 Campylobacterales bacterium
CATCAAGCGTGTCGGAAAACAGGCTTGCCTCAGGAACCGCAGAAAACCATCCTCCGTAGCGCCTTCCGTTGCCTATTATCGCCGAATATCCTTCAATCTGTCTGCCATCAATGTCAAATTTGATTTTTTTGTTATTTGACTTAAGAGATCTCAGGGCAGATATGATATATGCAAACTTCCCGGTTATCTCTTTTAGCCTCTCATCTACCATACGCACCGCAGCAGCATCAAGTCCGATGCCAGCCATCTGAACAAAATAGCGCCCGTTGAGATTGCCGAGAGTTATTTTTCTTTCAATTCCCGTCTCAATCAACTTCAAAGCGGTTAAGGGGTTTCTTGGAATAGAGGTCTCAAGCGCATAAACATCACTTGTTCCCGAGGGCAGCACAAGAATCGCAGTCCTGCTGTTTGCAAAGATATTTGCAGCAAAATTAACGGAGGCATCTCCCCCGTTGACAAGTACGAGATCATAGTCGTTACTTCCCTTTTTATGCTCACCTATAATTTCGATATCAAGTTCAATGCCTCTTTTTCTTACATTTTTTATAATTTTTTTAAGCATAGAATCTTCGAATCGCCTTGAGAAAGGGTTTGCAATCAAAAGCGCTTTTTTATATCTCATCTAAATCCAGTTCCATTCCGTCATAGGCTGCGACCACATAATCGCCATTTTCAGAGAGCTTTGAGGCAATCTTATCAGGTTGTGCCTTTAAAACCTCCGTGCTGAAATGCGTAATTACCGTCCTTTTCGGTCTTACAGATGAGATAATAGGCATAATATCATCGACAGAAAGATGATAGATGCCTCCTCTTGAGTGAATAAAAACCGTATTTATTATCAGCAAATCGATATTGGCAAAAACTGTTTTCAAAGGCTCGAAATAGAGTGTATCGGAAATATATCCTATGCTATGCCGCTTTCCTTGAAAGCAAACCGCAAAGTTTTCCACAGTATGAACAAGTTTTAGCGGAGTTGAAATCTTTATATTGCCTATTTGCCACCAGCCGCCTTCATAGGTTCTTATATTTTTGTAATTTGCCCGGTTATAGCCAAGTATCACCGGATCAGAATCCCATGCATCCGAAGGAGCCAAAACCGCTCCGTGATAGTTTCTTCCGCCGCTTGTCATCGATTCGATAATGCTGTTGATATCGGCGGAATGGTCAAGATGGCGGTGTGAAAGAAAAACCGCATCAAGTTCCCTTGCCGATCTTCCGTATTCAATCAGTTTGAGAAGGCTGCCTGGACCTGGATCAACAAGTATATTGGTATCCTCGATGCAGACCCAGATGCCACCGGAAGCGCGTATCTGGTTAAACACAGAAAATCTTCCGCCTGCAGTTCCGAAAAACTTGACATAGCTACTCATACGATATCGGCTTGAGTATTGTCATAATCAACATTGTGGATAAGAACATCGTAGAAAAAGCCCCTTTTTAAGCCATGCGGTAAAGAAACGGGAAAATAATAGCTTGTCCTGCCTTGTTTTTCGTTCTCGGCCAATACTTTTACCTGTCTGCCCAGAAACTGTCTTCGATAGATAAGATTCTTTTTTTTCACAATGGCTTTTAGAACCTTGATCCGCCGTTTCTGAGCGGATTTTTCGTATTGCCAGCAATAGCTTTCCGCTCCGATTCTGGGCGAATAAGAAAACGGGTGAAGATACACAAACGGCATATCAGAAACAAAGCCGGCGGTTTTTTTGAACTCATCCTCGTCCTCGCCCGGAAACCCGACTATTACATCTGTTCCGATTGCAATATCAGGCACTCTGTTTACAACCGCTTCTATTTTTTTTCCATAAAAAGCCGTATTATACGGTCTTCTCATCAAAGAAAGTATCTTATCCGAGCCGCTTTGAAGTGAAATATGAAGATGCCTGCAGATTTTCTCATTTTCCATCAGCGATATAAGATTATCATTCAGGTCGATTACCCCGATTGAGCTTATTCTTATCCTGAAATCACCTTCAATAAGAATCAAACGCCTCAGAAGCTCATATAGGGAATAGCCCAAATCTTTTCCGTATGCTCCGATATCGGTGCCGGAAATAACAATCTCTTTATAGCCGTTATAAAGAAGAGTCTTAACATCATCAACTACCATATCGATAGGTCTGCTTACTATCTTTCTTCCGCGCAAAGCAGGAATTATACAGTAGCTGCATCGATGAGTACATCCCTCTTCAATCTTCAAAAATCCTCTTGTTTTTCCGCTCATAAACGAGATGCCGGGAGCCTTCATATCGGTATCATCAGCCAGTTCAACAGATTTTCCCGATGCAACCTGCCTTACCGCATAGGCAATTTTACCTCTTGCACCTCCGAAGAGAAAAGAGGAAACACCGAAGGACTCTTTTAATCTGACGGCACACTCTTTTGTCAGACAGCCTGTTACTATCACGCTTTTGTTTTTTGCCACAGCTTTTTTAACCCATCTGGCAACATCAGTTTCCGCCCGACTTGTAACCGCGCACGAATTAACAACGGCAATAGTTGAATCATCAAGGGTATCCATAACCGCAACGCCGCTTTTTTGGCACTGCTGTCTCATCCATTCGGTATCAACCTGGTTCATCTTGCATCCTACGGTAGCAAAAAAAAGTTTACAGCTATTTGTTTTATGCAATTTTGACAATTAATAAATCGAATTTTTATATGGAAATTCCGCTAAATATCATTGAAAATGACGCCTTTTGTAGAAAGAACCCGACCTTTTTTCAATTCCGTTGCAATTTTCAAACTATGAGCCACCGATTTAAACATCGCTTCAACAAGATGATGCTTATTGCCCCCGGAAGCAACTTTGATATGAAGGGTAATTTCGGCATTAAGGGCAAACGCCCTGAAAAACTCGGGCACGAGAGCCAAATCAAAGTCTGCAATTTTTCCTTCTGTATTGTATCCACTGATGTAAAATCCACCGCGCCCGCTTATATCAACTGCCGAAACTATCGCTACCTCATCCATAGGAAGAACAAAAAAGCCGTATCTGTTGATTGGCAAATCTACGCATAAGGCTCGAAAAGCTTTTCCCAATACAATGCCGATATCCTCTATAAGATGATGATATCCTGTTTGAATATCTCCGGTTGCTTCAACAAAAAGATCGAATCCGCTATGTCTGGAAAATGCCTCAAGCAGATGATTGAAAAATCCCGATGCCGTTTTTATGTCGTATTCTCCTTTTCCCTCAAGATTCAAATTCACAGTTATGTTGGTTTCAGATGTCTCTCTTTTTATAGTTTTTTTCCTCATTACTCCTCCAGTCTTCGCCTTATAACCGCTACAAAATATGTTAAAAATCCTTCTTTTATACCCAACTTCTCCAGATTTCTCAGGGCTGACTCCAAAAGTTTCTCAACTTTGGCTCTGGCACGCTCATCTCCTATACAAGAAGCGATATTGAGCCTATCCTCATCAACATCTTTGATATCATCGGAGATTTGATAGGCAAGCCCAACCGCACTGCCATAACCGGACAATAATTCAATATCACTTTTTTTGGCAGAACCGATAAAAGCACCCGATAGCACCGATGCTTTTATAAGCTCTTCTGTTTTTCTTCGGGCAATTTTCATAAGTTTTTGCTCACCGGCATCAAACTCATTAAACAGTATGTCCTCGACTTGACCGGCAACCATCCCTGATGATCCTGCAGCTTCTGAGAGAATTGAAACAATGTTTTTTACTGTTTTTCCCTCAATAGGGC
>JALWSW010000004.1:3722-32716 GCA_027080125.1 Campylobacterales bacterium
CGTAGGAGTTCCTCTTCTTGTATCATCATCATCCATACTCGGAAGATCATCATGAATCAGTGAATACGTATGAATATATTCAATCGCAGCAGCTACCGGAATTATTTTCTGCTCATCCGCACCAAATACCGAAGCTGTTTCCCAGCAAAGCTGCGGACGGAGCCGTTTGCCGCCAGGTAATATCGCATAGCTCATCGCCTCTCTTAATTCGCTCTGAGCGACATTTTCAAGTCTGCTTTTGATAAACAGGCTCAGCTTTTCAGATCTTTGGTGTATGAGTCTCTTCATCGGGAATTTCTACAGTTTTTATCTCCTTTTCAGCCTCTTTGAGTCTGGCAAGACAGATTCTCGAAAGATCGGCTCCCTCTTTGTAAAGTTTCAGCGCCTCATCGAGTCTGACCTCACCGCTACCCAGCCTGTTTGCTATTTCCTCGATTCTTGACAATGCGTCCTCGAAAGCAATCTTATCAGTCATCCTTACCATCCGATTCTATCTGTTTTGCTTTGGCAGTTACCATCTTCTTTCCGTTCTCATCATATACATAAGCTGTCGAATATGTAAGAATGCCCCGCTGCTTTTCAATTTCCGCTTCTATATAATATTTTTTACCCACTCTAAGCGGATGATGATATTTAATTGTAAGCTCTGCGGTCATTGCTACTCTGTTTTGCTGATAAAAAAGATTGGCAACCGCCTCGTCAAGAATGGTAGCGGTAATGCCACCATGAACTACCCCGTCAAAACCTTGATGATACTCTTTGGGAATAAACTCGGTCTTGCACACTTGCCCGTCAAAATGAAATTTAAGTTTCAGACCGATAGGATTGTTTATCCCACAACCAAAACAAAACTTTTTGGTATCCTTCAGATTTTCGATTTTTTCGCTTGACACCTGCCCCTCCATTACTAAAATCGTAAATATGCTGCCGAAGTGGCGGAATTAGGTAGACGCGCTAGATTCAGGATCTAGTGGGAAATTTTCCCGTGCCGGTTCAATTCCGGCCTTCGGCACCACAACAGCATATCCGAGGCTATGCTATAAGATTGGATTGATTTTGTCAATCAATAAATAATAAGGAGTTTGAGGTGTCAAAAACGTTTTATTTTACATCCGAATCTGTAACCGAAGGACATCCTGACAAAGTAGCAGATCAGATATCTGATGCTGTGCTGGATGAGGTAATAAAAAACGATAAAAACTGCAGGGTAGCATGCGAGACGGTGCTCTCAAGAGGAATCGTCTTTTTATCGGGAGAAATAACAACAACCACATACGCTTCAATATCCGATATTGCACGAAATACCATAAAAGAGATCGGTTACATAGACCCGACTTACGGGTTCGATTATAGAACCTGCGGAGTTCTCTCGGCAATAACACCCCAATCGCCTGACATTGCAATGGGAGTAAACAGATCAGGAGAAATAGGAGCGGGCGATCAAGGAATGATGTTTGGCTATGCAACAGATGAAACTCCAAATTTTATGCCCACACCGATAAATTTTGCGCATAAACTTGCTATGAGACTGGCTCAGGCAAGAAAAGAGAGGCTGCTTCCCTATCTGAGGCCTGACGGAAAAACTCAGGTTACGGTAAAATACAACAACAGTATGCCGGAAAAGGTCACTGCGGTTGTTGTCTCAACTCAGCACAGCCCAAGAGTGGATATGAATCAGCTTAAGCATGATGTCAAAAAAGAGATTATAGACTATGTTATTCCGCCTGAAATGGCAGATAGCCAGATGAAAATCTATATCAATCCCACCGGACGTTTTGTTATCGGAGGACCTCAGGCTGATACCGGTTTGACAGGGCGCAAAATTATCGTAGATACCTACGGCGGAGTGGGATCTCACGGAGGGGGTTGTTTTTCGGGAAAAGATCCGACAAAAGTCGATCGTTCGGCAAGCTATATGGCAAGATATATAGCAAAAAACATCGTCGCAGCAGGTGTTGCAAAAAGATGCGAGATTCAGCTCGCTTATGCAATCGGGGTGACAGAGCCGGTTTCTCTTATGATTCATACCTACGGAAGCTCAAAGGTGCCAAAGGAAAAAATCAGAAAAACAATTAAGGAAATATTCCCGCTGTCTCCAAAAGAGATTATAGAGCATCTCGATCTTCTAAGACCGATTTACAAAAAAACCGCTGCATACGGTCATTTCGGCAGGGAGCTGCCGGAGTTTACGTGGGAAAAAACCGATATGGCTGATGAAATAAGGAAAAGGTTGCTATGAATTACGATATAAAAGATATTGCGCTTGCCGATAAAGGGCTCCTAATGATTCAGTGGGCTGAAATGAGCATGCCGGTTTTAAAAAACATACGAGGTGAGTTCGAAAAAGAAAAGCCGCTTGCAGGAATAAAAATCGGCTGCTGTCTGCATGTCACAACCGAAACCGCAGCGCTTATGAAAACGCTAAAAGCAGCAGGAGCAGAGATAAGACTTGCCGCTTCCAATCCGCTCTCAACAAAAGACTATGTTGCAGCAGCACTGGTAAAAGAAGGAATTCCCGTCTTTGCCATAAATGGAGAGGACAGGGAAACCTACTACAGGCATCTTGAATCGGTGCTTGAGATGAAGCCCGATATAACTATGGATGATGGAGGCGATCTCATATCGCTGATTCACTCAAAGTATCCCGAACTCACAAAAACAATGTTGGGCAGCACAGAAGAAACCACCACCGGGGTAATACGACTCAAAAGCATGGAAGCAGACGGAGCGCTCAAGGTGCCGGTAATAGCGGTCAATGAAGCCGAAACAAAGCATCTGTTCGATAATCGATACGGCACCGGACAATCCACAATCGATGGCATACTGCGCGCTACAAACAGACTGATTGCAGGAAGCTATTTCGTTGTCTCAGGATACGGATGGTGCGGAAAGGGAGTATCAATGCGCGCAAAAGGAATGGGTGCAAAGGTAATTATATGCGAGGTCAATCCGGTAAGAGCGCTTGAGGCAGCTATGGACGGATTTTCAGTTATGCCGATCAAACAAGCCGCTTCAATCGGAGATTTTTTTGTAACAGTTACCGGAGACGTAAATGTCATCGACATAGATGCCATAGAAAAGATGAAAGACGGGGCAATACTGGCGAATTCGGGACATTTTGACAGCGAAATAAACACGAAAATGCTAAAGAAAACTGCCGTCTCATCAAAAAACATACGTCCTGCGCTTGATGAGTATCTTATGCCCGATGGCAGAAGAATATACCTTCTTGCCCAAGGCAGACTTGTAAATCTTTCCTCAGCAGAGGGGCATCCTTCATCTGTTATGGATATGAGTTTTGCCAATCAGGCGCTTGCTGCCAAATACCTGAAGGAAAACGGCAATCTTGAGCATAAGGTATATGTTGTTCCTGCTGAAATCGATCAAAAGGTCGCCTCTCTAAAACTTGAATCGATGAATATAGAGATTGATAAACTTACTGCCGAGCAGCAACATTATCTTTCATCCTGGAATATAGGCACCTGATAACAAGTTTTAATCATCCGGAAAACCGTCAAGAAAAATGCCGGCAATTATGAGGTTGCCGGCAGATATCTCTGCTGCTACGACGGCATTTTTATTTCGTTACTGCAAGCGTCGTTACTACTCCATACAAACGTTATACTCTGTCGGATCTGTCGAAATCTCCCCTTTTCTCAAAGTTAGCGACCTGTCGCCAAATCTAATCGAGGCTTCAGGTGGCGCCTTCTCTTTCGAATAAAAAAGCAAAATCTCAGCGGCTTTTTTCAAATCATCCTGACTGGGATTGCCGACAATTATTCCATCTGCTCCAATAAAATCAGGCTCAACACGCATATAACCGGAAGACCAATTACGTATAAAAGCATTCTCCTGCTTATCTCTCCCTATAATAAGTTTGGCATCTTTGCTCAACCTGAAATGACGACCCACAGTAAGCAATTTTAAATCAGAATAGCTGACAGACTCCTGATGCTCCAGCAGATCACGCACCTTTTTTGCAAAGGTTTTGTCTGTCAATCTGCAGCCGCCTGACGGACACGGATAATCCGCAATACTGAGACTTTCAGCCAACTCAAATTGCGGCGCCCTTGAACGACCTGATATTTTCAAAAGATGCTCACGATTTACCCATCCTTTCTGCTCAGCTATGGTCGGTTTAAAAAAATGCGCCGAAAGTGGCCTGAGTAATATCCCGGTTAATCCGCTTTCACGCTCAACAATATTCATCGCCTCTATACGCTGGCTCATCGGTCTTTGCCCCACAACCTCTCCGGTAAAATAAAACGAAGCACCTATACTGTCGCCATACTCTTTTGCGCGTCTTAGCATAAAAATCCTGCAATCGATGCAAGGATTTATTCCTTTTCCGTATCCGTATTTCGGATGCCTTAAAACATCAACATATTCGGCGCCTTTTACCATTATCTTTATCGGAACTTTCATCTCTCTTGCAACACGTTCGGCTTCATTATGACAAACATCCTTTCTGCTGCTGCAGGTACAAAACGGTGAGGTAAAATGAAGAACGGTAACATCCACGCCTTCATTCAAAATCGTCTTCAATGCCAATGTGCTATCTAAACCACCTGAGAGAAGTCCTATTGCTTTCACCTTAGACATCTGTTATCTCCTCCAATTTCAAAAATCTGAGCAATTCTATCAATGAATTCCGGTATGTGAAGGGTTTACGACAATCTCGTCCGTTTTATCAAAATTTTTGCTGCTATAGCAGCACCTCTTTTTTCAATACTCTCACAAACCCTGCTGTAAAAACGCTCGTAATCCCATCCGCCGTAGCTCATAAAAGGAATAACCCGCTTACCTGCAAGCTCATTCTTTTTTAAAAAACTCAACAGCGGCGGACAGCCAAACCCCCACTTAGGAAATCCAAGCGCTATATTTTCGTATTTATTCAATTCTAAAGCCGGTTCAACTCTAATCGGGCAGTTGAAAATTTTCCATAAAATAGGCAAAAGAGAAAAAATAAGCCATAAAAATTTCGGTAGATTCAAAGAGGTTATTCTGTAACAATCGGCTTGCAAGATTTTTTGCAGAAGTTTTGCGAGTTTTTCGGTGCTTCCGGTCAAAGAAAAATATACGATCGCCGTTTTACCGTCTGCAAAATCCTCAACAGCCTTTCCCAATAGCCCGGTAATATCAGCCTCAGTCATTGTCAATTAAAATTCACAGCTTACGCACCAGGCAAACCGAATACGCTGCAACTCCCTCGGCTTTTCCGATAAAACCCATATAATCGTTTGTTTTTGCAGATATTGAAACATCGCCATTTCCAAGATGCAAAATTTCCGCTATCTCATGCTCCATCTTTTCAAGATAACCGGAAAGTCGGGGCTGCTGAGCAATTATGACGGTTGAAATATTTATCAGGACATATCCTCTGTTTTCAATCAGCTCAGCAACACGCTTCAATAGAATCGTGCTTCTTATATTTTCGTAACTTTTGTCCGAATTTGGAAACAGCATACCTATGTTGCCCAGATGAGCAGCAGACAGAATCGCATCTATTGCCGAATGAATCGCTGCATCACCGTCGGAATATCCTTGAAGTCCTCTGACATAATCTATCTTTACCCCGCCCAGATAAAGCGGTATCCCTTTTTTAAATCTGTGACTGTCGTATCCTATGCCAATTTTGACAATTCCTGCTTTATAAATTTTAGCTCCTCTTGATATGTAAGTTTTATGTTCGATTTCTCTCCTTCAACCGCATATACCGATCTACCTATCAACTCAACCGCAGCGGCATCGTCGGTTAGCTCAAGCGATTTCATAACCGCGCTTTCCAAAGCCTCTTTGATAAGCTCGGTCTTAAAACCTTGAGGCGTCTGCACAAATTTATACTCATCTCTTTCAACCGTTCTTACAATCCTGTCATTTTTTACCAGCTTTATCGTATCGGATATCGAGACAACCGGAACCGCCGCTTCAAACAGTTTTGCCTTCTCTATCACTCTTTTTATCAGCGCAGAGGAAGCCAACGGTCTTGCCGCATCATGAATGAGCACAATGCCACCAGTGAGCTCTTTTGTTCCGATATATGATGATTGAAGACGCGTTTTGCCTCCGGGTTTAATATCGATAGGTATTGTGTATTCGGCTGTCCTAAATTTGCCGGTATCCTTTTCAGGCACAACAACAACCGCATCATCAACCAGATTGATAAATCTCTCAAGCGACCATTGCCAAAGCTCTTTGCCGCCAATTTTTATAAACTGCTTTTTTTCTCCGTATCTGAGGGCACCGCCTGCAGCCAACAAAACAAGATGTATCACTTTAAATCCATAAAAATTAAGTTACAATAAATTCGGTGGTGGGCGATACAGGTTTCGAACCTGTGACCTCTCGCGTGTGAAGCGAACGCTCTACCCCTGAGCTAATCGCCCTTTAATAAAGTGTATTAGCCTATTGAAGATTGTCAATAAAAAAGGAGGTTTTAATGGTGCAATCGACAAAGTATATCTGGTTTGACGGAGAGATGGTCCCGTGGGAGAAGGCGAATGTTCATGTCCTCACCCATACGCTTCATTACGGTATGGGTGTTTTTGAGGGAATCCGGTGCTATGATACCGACCAGGGACCTGCAGTCTTCAGACTAAAATCGCATACTAAACGTTTTATCAATTCTGCGCACATACTCAATATGAAAATCCCTTTCAGCTTTGATGAACTATATGAAGCAACAAAGGAAACCGTCAGAAAAAACAATCTGAAGGAATGCTACATAAGACCGCTTGGATTTATCGGATATGGAGACATGGGACTATATCCGCAACATAACAAGATTCAGGTTGCAATCGCAGCGTGGCCGTGGGGAGCATATCTCGGAGATGAGGGAATAAAAAACGGAATCAAGGTTAAGATTTCCTCGTTTATAAGAAATCATATCGATTCGGCAATGACAAAGTCCAAAACCTGCGGCAGCTATGTAAATAGTCAGCTCGCAAAATGGGAAGCAATTGATGCCGGATATGACGAAGCGGTGCTGCTTGATAGTGAGGGCTATGTTTCTGAGGGAAGCGGAGAATGCCTGTTTGCCGTGCGTGAAGGAGTCATATATACCCCTCCTGCAGGAACGATTTTGGAGGGAATTACAAGGGATTCGGTAGTAAAAATTGCCACCGATCTTGGATACAAGGTAAAAGAGGACAGACTAACACGCGATCAGCTCTATATATCCGATGAGCTGTTTTTTGCCGGAACCGCCGCAGAGATAACCCCGATAAGGATTGTGGACGGCAGAACAATAGGAAACGGAAAAAGAGGCGAGATTACCGAAAAGATTCAGTCGGTCTATTTCGACGCTGTTCACGGAAAAAAAGAAGAGTATAGGCAGTGGCTTGATTTCATCTAATAAAGATGAGCTGATTATCATCGACGCTCATGCCTATCTTTACAGAAGTTTTTTTGCAATAAAAGCGCTTTCAACAAAGGACGGCTTTCCTACAAACGCAATTTACGGATTTATCAAACTGATAAACCGGATTCTCAAAGAAAAAGCGCCTCGCCACATCGTTGCGGCTTTCGATAGCAAGGCAAAAACATTCAGGCAAGATAGATATGCACTCTACAAGGCTCAAAGACCGAAAATGCCCGAGGAGCTTTCCTGCCAGATTCCCGTTGCAAAAAAGATTTTAGAGGCTATGGGCATCAATAGCATTGCAATAGACGGATATGAAGCAGACGATATCATCTATTCGGCTTGCAAATCTTGGACCGGCAGATCAATTATCGTATCATCTGATAAGGATCTTGCTCAATGCGTGTCCGAAACGGTTCTGATTTGGAATATTGCCGAAAACAAGATTTATGATATAGAAAACGTAAAAAAGAAATTTCATGTCAGTCCGAGTCAGATACCTCAGTTTCTGGCTCTTACCGGCGATGCGTCCGATAATATTCCGGGAGTGCCGGGAATAGGACCGAAACGTGCGGGAGCGCTGCTTAGCAGGTTCGGTTCTCTGGAAGAAATTTATAAACATATAGACGAGCTGCCTGCAAAAATAAAATCATCTCTTATAAAATACAAAGAACAGCTCTTTGAAGCTTTGTTTCTTACAAAGATAGAAGACAATATCAAGCTTGACCCCAAAATATTTGTAAAGCGTGAAGAAAATCGGGCTCTTCTTAGTGAGCTTTACAGGAAACTGGAATTTAAAACCTTTGCCGGTAGCGCCGTGCAAAAAACGGAATCGGAACCAGAGGCTATCTCTGATGATGAGATTAAACTCAAATTAAACGAAACAGAAGAGGCGGCGATTAAGGTTGATAAAAATGCACTAAATCTTTGTTTCGATGGTAAATTATACACTGCAAATAGCTTGCCGCAAACAGCAGATCTATCAAACGTTAAGATAATCACCAACGACGCCAAAACCTTGAGCCATAGGATTGGATATACCTGTAATTGCTTTGATTTGAGTATCGCCAGCTATCTGCTAAATAGCGCCAAAAAAGGTTCGTTATCGTGGCTCTCCTTTGAGCTGACCGGCAACCCCGCCCCCTCTGTTTCGGATTATTTTAAACTTAAAAAGCTAAGCCTGCAGCAGCTTAAACAAAAGGGGCTGGATTTTTTGAATAACATAGAGCAGGAGCTTGCCGAACTGCTTTTTTTAATGGAAAGGCGCGGGATAAAGATAGACAAAAAGCTGCTTTATAAGAAAAGGCGCGAGTTGAAAAACAGGATAGATTCGATTTCAAATTCCATATTTATGCTGGCTGGGTATGAATTCAATCTGAACTCGCCAAAACAGATTGCAGAACTGCTGTTTGAAAAAATAGGACTTAAGCCGATAAGAAGAGGCAAAGAGGGACCCTCGACAGATATCCAGACATTGGAAAAACTTTCAAACAGTCATCCCGTTGTTGCTTTAATAATCAAATACAGGGCGCTTGAAAAACTTATCAATACATATATAGAGCCGTTTATCCGCTATATTGAAGAAAATAACGATTGCAGAATACACACAACATTCAATCAAACACTGACTGCCACAGGAAGATTGTCGTCAGTTAATCCGAACCTTCAAAATATCCCCACCGACAACCAGGAATATTCAATAAGGGATCTTTTTGTAGCTTCCGAAGGGTACACCCTTATCAGTTCGGATTATTCTCAGATGGAGCTGCGCATAATGGCTTTGCTCTCAGGCGACAAAGAGCTTTTAAGGGCGTTTGAAAACGACGAGGATATACACAGCTATACCGCTTCAAAACTTTTTGACATTCCGGCTTCAGAGGTAAGTAAAGCACAAAGGAGATTGGCTAAAATTATAAATTTCGGTATAATGTATGGAATGGGCGTCAACAGCTTGGCTAAAAATCTTTCCATTGATACCAAAACCGCAAAAATCTATCATGAAAAATATTTCGAAAAATATCAAGGAGTAAAACAGTTTATGGAAAAGGCAAAATTATTTGCCAAAAATTACGGATATGTAACAACCAAGTTCGGAAGAAAGAGAATGATACCTGAGATAAACAGCAGAAATCCCGGATTGAGAAGTTTCGGAGAACGCGCCGCAATTAATGCCCCGATTCAGGGAACCTCAGCAGATATTATCAAAATCGCAATGGTCAAGCTATATAATAATCTTAAAGAAAAAGGTTTGGATGCACATATTCTTCTTCAGATACATGACGAACTTCTGATTGAAGCAAAAAGCAGCGAGCTTGAAAAAGCTATGAAGATAACCAAAGAATCGATGGAAAATGCTGTGGAATTGGGCATAAAGATGCCGGTTGATATAAAAATAGGCAAAAATTGGTCTGAGCTTAAACAGATTAAGGAGCCATGAGATGATAAGAATATCTACAAAAAGCAGATACGGATTGAGAGCAACAATAGACATAGCGCTTCACGATAAAAAACCGGTTACATTATCGGAGATCTCACAAAGACAGAATATCCCAATCAAATATCTGAGTAAAATTATGACAGAGCTGGAAAAGCAGGGAATAGTCAACAGCTTCAGAGGACCTAAAGGCGGCTATAAACTGGCTCACAAACCCGAGGATATCAATATGAAAATGTTGCTTGCACCGGATTCATCAATAAAACTTTCGGTTCCATGTATGAGTGAGAAGCCGGACGACTGCCCTTTGGTTGATATAGCCAACTGCCATGCACAAACGGTATGGAAAGGATTGGAAAAAAAACTCAATCAGTTTTTAGAAAGTGTGACACTATCTGATTTAATAGAAAACAACAAAACAATTTGAATCAGATAAACAGGGTTATCTGGGCATCTTTTGCTTCATTTACAAAACTGCCTACGGTGCCGTAACTGTCAATAAGAGCCTCGTCAAGCTGATTAGTCTTAATATTCATCAAAGACATGGTCATCTCGCAGGCAATAATCTTTCCTCCAAGTTCCTTATAATCTTTGATAAGTCTCTGGGCAGTTGCAACATTGTTTTTTCTCATCAAACTGTTTATCATCTTTCTGCCAATACCAAGCAGATTCATACGTGAAAGCGGCAAAGAGTTTATCTTTCCCTTTTTCAATGCCTCAAGTCCCCAGAATGTAAAAAAGAGAGTGCACTCCAGTCCCATCGCCAAAGCTCCGTTGCCGATTATCAGCGCACTTAGCACCTTATCTATTGCACCGGAATGAACTATTATTGCAGCCTTTCTTACTTTTTTATCACTATTTTCCACTGATCCCCCTCGAGGGCTTCTTTTATTTCCGAACCCAGAGATTCGACAGCCATCTGAATCTCCTTAAAAGAGGCGGGATGAGTTCCCACCGCCTCTATAAAATCGCCTTTTTTAGCCTTTATCCAGGCTTTTCTTACCTCAACAAGCGGAATCGGGCATGTTTCACCTATACAATCAACCTTTATTATATCAGCCATCGAATTTTACCTCCACCTTTTTTACATCCCAAAGCGGCTCTATTCTTTCAATGATCTCTTCCTTAATATTTGCCGCAAACTGGTGATCGCTTGCAAGCTTTGTGTAAACCGTAACTGTTCCGTTCTCAACCTTAACATCATCAATCATATTTGCTTTGACAATATTGAATCCGGTGAGCGGATTTATGACATGCTTTAATCTTGAGATAACAATCTCTTTTGTCGTAGGTTTCGGATCCTTAACCAATCCGTGACTCTGTTCATAATTATCAATTGCAGCATGAAGAGAATCAACCGCCAAAACGGCGCAATGCACTTTTACAGGCGGAAGTCCTCCAAGCTCTTTATCAGCTGATTTCCATGTAACCTTTTTTGCCTCTTCTATGGTTTTACCCTTTGCAATATCGGTTATAATCGATGCGGTTGCAATGTTCGAAGCACAACCGTAAGATTCAAACTTTATATCATCGATAACTTTTGTTTCGGGATTAACCTTAAGATACAGTTTCACCATATCTCCGCAGGCAGGACTTCCCTCTGTCGCCACCGCATCAGGGTCTTTCATCGAACCTGCATTGTGCGGTTTTAAAAAATGATCGATGACTTTATTAGAATATGGTATCGGCATATCTCCTCCTTTTTTTTCCTTATATAACCTTTTTAACCGGGCTTATCTCTCTTAATCGCTCAACAACCTCTTTTGTAACCTCTGCCACAATCTCCACTTCATCTTCGCTGTTGAACTTGCCGAAACTGTATCTTATCGAACTGTGAGCCCGTTCATGCGAAAAGCCGAGCGCCATCATAACATAGGAGGGCTCAAGCGATCTGGAAAAACACGCAGATCCTGTAATAACGGCAATTCCTTTCATATCCATATGAAGCACTATAGACTCGCCTTCCACTCTGTCAAACGAACAGTTAAGGTTTCCCGCAAGCCTCTTCGAAAAATCTTTAGGACCGTTGATATTCACATCTTCTACCGATTCGCTTATTCTCCTCCAGAGTGCATCCCGCAGTTTCCTAACCTTATCCGTATCCTCTCTCTTAAATCGTTTAACTGCCTCTGCAAATCCGACTATCGCAGGTACATTCTCAGTTCCTCCGCGAAGGTTGAATTCGTTAAATCCACCCATCATAATCTTTTTTATTGCCGTTTTATTTCTTACATAAAGCGCACCTGCACCTTTGGGTCCGTGCATTTTATGAGCCGAAAATGTCGCCAAATCAATATTCAAGCGATTCACATCAATCGGTATGGACGGAAAGCTGAGCGCTGCGTCGGTGTGAAATATAACCCCGCGTTCTTTGCATATTTTTCCTATTTTTTCTATATTCTGAATAGTCCCAACCTCTTGGTTGGCAAACTGAACACTTACAAGAAAGGTTGAATCATCTATCTTATCGGCAAGCTGATTAAGATTTACAAAGCCTTCGCTGTCAACATCAAGATAACTTACTCTCATTCCGCTTCTTTCCAACTCGGCAGCACTGTCTTTTACGGATCTATGCTCAATTTTAGTGGTAATAAGATGATTTTTTTTACCTGCGGCAGCCTTTGCCGTTCCGAAAAGAGCCAGATTATTCGCTTCGGTTCCGCCCGAGGTAAATATTATCTCTTCATCTTTTGCTCCTATTGCCTTTGCAAGAGTATTGCGCGAGTTATCAAGAGCCTCCTTAACCAATATGCCTGGCCTATGCGAAAACTGGCTTGAGGCAACCGCATAATTGTTCTTCATAAATTCCGCCATCGCCTCGATAACTGCCTCATCCACCTTTGTTGATGCCGCATTATCCAAATAGATTGTTTTTGTCATTAACTCCTCCAAAACTAACTTTTCTCTACCACGAATTATACTATCTCTACCAATTAAGTCAAGTATAAATAATGCTCACGAAAAAACCGGGGTGCGAATGAAGAAAATTAGTTTTAAATTTACTTGACAAAATTAATTAGTTATAGCATAATAACACTTAAGCAAGCTGTAAACAGGCTACTCAATACTATAAAACCGAAACAAGGAGGTGATGAGCAAAAAAAAGCAGGAAGGTATGGTTAATTTATTGGAAAGATAAATAATCGGAAAGGAGGAAAGATGGGGGATAATGGTAAGTGCTTGTGGCCTTTGTCGCCGGCAGCTACGTTTGATGAGGTCTATAAAGGCGCACCGGAGCGGGAGATAGAATATAATCGTTTCCTTGAATCGGTGATGCATCCAAGAGAATCGGGTAAAAAACCGGAGGCTCTTGACGGAATAAGAGTGCTTGATTGTTCAACTGGGGCAATTATCGGTCATTGGGCATCTTCAATGTTATCGGAACTTGGAGCTGAAACAATACAGATCGAACCTCCGGAAGGTGACGAACTGAGAAAACTGACACCCTTCGGAAGAAAAGACTGGTATTTCAAAGACAAGGAGCGCGGAGAAGAGATCGGGATGCATTTTCTTCACGAGATGAGAAACAAGCAGTCGATAACACTCAATCTTGAAACGGAAAAAGGAAGAACCATCCTGAAAAAACTTGCCGCAAAGGCTGATGTTTTGATTGAAAATGCTCCTCCGGGACAGTTTGATGCTTGGGGAATAGGCTATCGTCAGCTATCTAAGATAAACCCAAGACTCGTCTATTGCTGGGTAGGACAGAAAGGTCAGTGGGGACCTGATAAAGATAGACCCGGAGAACTTGAACCTACCGCTCAATGCGCATGCGGATTCACTCATGGAACCGGTTTTCCTAAATCGTTCGGCGGCATTCCAACCCGTTCAGGACTGTGGATGTGCGATCATGTCGGTGGCACAACCGCTGCAATGGGCATCATAACCGCGCTTATATACAGGGAACAGGTCTCAAGAAAAGGTCAGTTCATAGAAGCTACCGGTGCGGAAGCAATCATTCGTATTCTTGATTATAACTGGGCATGGTATGGAATGGATGGCAGCATAAGACCAAGATATGGCAACTGGGATCTTGCCATCAATATCTACGCTGTCAATCCTGTCGCTGACGGATACCTGATGGTCGGAGGAGGACACGACAGATTATGGTATCGTATCTGGAAAACAGTTGGAAAAGACCGTCCGGATCTTGAAGAGCTGATAGTTCTTGATAAATCGCTGCGCGTTGTAACGGGCAGGCTGCCGCATTATGCGCAGGTAAAAACATACACTACGCTATGCGAATGGGGCAAAGACAATACACGACAGGAAGCGGAAGACAAACTATTAGAGGAAGAGGTGGCATCAGGAGGAGTCCTGTACATAGACGAGGTCGCTGAATATCCGCATTTTAAATATCGAGGTCATGTAGCTGTTATAGATGATGCGCTTTACGGCAAGGTTCTTTACGGGACAAACCCGATTTTTGCGGAAAAAACTCCTGCTCGGCTTAAGTGGATAGGCAGACCTGTTGGATATGACAACAGAGATGTATATCCGAGATTATTAGGTTACACAAAAAAGGATTTGAGTAGCCTTTCCAAAGAGGGGGTTATCTGATGAGCAATAATGTAGACTATGGCAAACAAAGTTTCGAAAAATATTGCGAAGAAACGTTCGGTATCAAAAATGTTTTTGAGAAACCGGAGGCATTCAAGGGATATCGCGTCCTTTCCTGCACACAATATATTTTGGGACCTGCAGCGGCAAGCTATTTTGCCGAGCTTGGTGCCGAGGTAATAAAGATAGAGCTGCCTAAAGCGGGCGAACCTATGAGGCACACCACTCCATTTAACGAACCGTTTTTATATCCGCTTTCAAGGTGGTATCCGGATAAGGGTACCGGATTGGGGTTTTTCGGAGCAAACCCGAATGAATATTTTGTGGGGCTGGATTTTCACAAGGAAGAAGGCAAGGAAATAATGCGCGCTCTTGCCGCCAAATCGGATCTTATGGTAGAAAATTATCGGCCCGGAACATTTGACAGATGGGGAATCGGATATCGACAGCTCAAAGAGGTCAATCCGAGACTAATCTATTTGTGGGAAGGCGGATTCGGCGGATTCGGACCGGGAAGATCAAGAGCATCATATGATATCCTCGGTCAGTCTCAGGGAGGCAACTTCTCGATAACGGGACAACCTGCAGATATGCATGGACATCCGTCCAAACATACCATCTGGCTTGCCGATTATTGGGGCGGAATGATGGGTGCAACCGGAGCTCTGGCAGCTATCTATTGGAGAAATAACAAATCGGGTCAGGGGCAGATGATAGAATATTCTCAGGTACATGGAGTACAAAGACAGCTCGAGTACGCACTGCCTCTTTGGGGAAAATTCGGTGTAGTGCGTCAACGATGGGGCAACTGGGATACCGAACTTTCCATTCACGGTATTGTAATGTGCGGAAAATCTTCATATCCCGATTCGGATAATCCTCAAGAGCAAGAAGAAGGATTCATTCTTATCAGTGCATACAAGGATGCCGATTTTGCCCGTCTGGCAGAAGTTATGAATCGAACCGACCTTTTGGATAATTATGCCACCCATGAGGCTCGTATAACACCTGAAGCACAAAAATACCTCTATGCGGAAATTGAAAAATGGACTGCAGATAAAACCAAAGAGGAAGTTGCCGAAATTCTCCACAGTCATGGAATCAATTGTCAACCTGTTTACAATTCTAAAGAGGTGGCAACAAATCCTCACTGGCAGAAAAGAGGCGCCATCACATGGATCGACGATCCGTCATTTGGCGATGTGCTGACACAGGGAGCGTTTGTTCATATGTCTGATACTCCTCCGAGGATAAAATGGGCGTTCAAACCTGTTGGAGCTGACAATCATTATATCTATCAGAAATTGCTTGGATTTGATGACGGAAAAATTACCGATTATGAAAATCGGGGCATTATCTAAAACCGGAGGTATGAATGTCTATTTTAACGTGTGAAAAATGCGGAATAACAAATTACCTCGATCCTTATACCTTTTGGGATTACGAGGGCAATTTCAAATGCGCCGGATGCGGCGAGCTTTATTATGTGAAAAAGGTAAACGGACAACTGAAAGAAGGTCCGTCGGAAGCAAGGGGAACCGAATTCAGGCAGCCGGGTTATGCCGAAAAAAGAGAGGGCAATAATTTTACTCCGATGAATGAGGCAGGCAAGGTTTCACCTCCGGCAAAGGCAAGAGCGGATTTCCAAGGAAAACCGATCGATATGGAAAAAAATGTAAGAGGTAATTTGGTTGCGGGAAGACCTTTAAAGCCAGAGGAGCTAAAAGGCGGAATCTGGAAGAAAATTTTGGAATAAAGGGAGGAAAGCAGATGGATATACTATGTAAATCTTGTAAATATTTTCGTCCGGCGTTGGCTCCTCATATGATTCCCCACCTTCATGGTTATTGTGATAAGCTGGATTATCCTTTTTCCAAAGGGATTTTCAAAAATGCAGAATTGGGAGCTTTTACCGCACCAAGTGAGTGCGATAAATATGAAAAGAGCGAGGATTGAACGTTAGAAACAAAAAGAAGGGGGATGATTCCCCCTCTCAAACAGAAATCTGGCTTCTATATCGCGAAAAACAGTACAATGACAACAAGATTATAGAGCTGCTTGATGAAGCATGGGAGGTGTTGCTTGATACCGGTTATGCCGGAATCTTTGGTGCCTACAGAGGGGTGCATTATAACAAAAGTACCGATGAAATTTGTATTACATTTCAGAAGCAGTTGAGCACCGATAATCAGATTATGATGGTTGCCTTTGACAAAAAGATGGACTGGAGAATCGATTTTGCATACAAAGAACTTATAGAAAAAGAGGCGAATAATATTAAAAACAATAGTCAAGATAGACGAAGGGAGGAAGGATGAAGTTTAAAAAGGTTAGATTTTTTTACAGTAGTGAAGTTTCACCCTCAGATCAGTTTGCTTGCGATAACAACAAGGCTATCGAGCTTTTGGAAGCACTAAAAGCCCAGGGCATCGAGGTGGAAATAAACGATGTTGCAGGTAAAAACGAGGATGATACGTTTATGGATTATCACCGGGCAAGCAACGGTCCTGTGGCATCATTACGTCCGGTATTTGGAACCAAGGGAGCTTTGGCGCCAGACTTTGGAAGAACTGCTCCTGCACTATTGTGCTATAAAAATCCGGAGGATACCTATCCTGAAGAGGTTTTTCCAAGAATGGACAAGGAAACATCAAAATTGATAGGCATTGAACAGGCACTTAACAATCTGATTAATGTTCGCGAATATTCGGAAATAGATAAAGACGCTTTTGAAAGTTAAGAAACGAGGTAAGATTAAATGAGTAAAATTCCAGAAGAGTTTTTGCCGCCTAAAGAGTTATGGCCAGAATATACTGTTCCTGAAGAGTTTGGACCGTTGCCTGAAAAGATTAATCTGGGCTATGAATTTCTTGACAGGAATATCGAAAAAGGCTTTGGCAATAAGGTGGCGGTAAAATTTCAGGATAAAGAGGTTACATACAACGAGTTGAAGCGCGATTCGGATAAACTCGCAAATAGCTTGAAAAAGCTTGGTATAGGCGAGCAAGACAGGGTTGCCTTAAGGGGTACAAATACGCCTGAATCTATTATAACAAATTTTGCAATAATGAAAATCGGAGCCATACCGGTTCCGCTATCACCTTTGTGGTCGCACCATGAAATAGCCTATGCAGTAAACAACTCAGTAAGCTCGGCTATCTTTGTTTCGGTTCCTCTGCTTCCTGCAGTCGAAAAGGCAGCTCCTTCATTTGATAGCAAAATTCCGATTATAGTAATAGGTGGAAACGCCTCGGAAACGGAAGCAAAAGGACTGTATTCATACAAAAACCTTGTAGATTCGGGAGATGAGAATCTTGAATATACCTACGTTTCACCTGAGGATATCGGGGTTCTTCTTTATACTTCAGGAACCACAGGAGCACCGAAAGGAGCCGTTCATTTTGCAAAAGAGCTTATATACGAAGCCGATATTGTAGGCAAATATGTTTGGAAATTCGGTGAATCTGATGTGTTAGGAGGCGCAGCCCCTGTGAGTTTTGCAGCCGGGTATGGCACTTTTGCCATAATCCCGTTCAGAAATTCAGGCACCATTTCTCTGATAGGCAAATTCAAGCCTGAGGAGATGATGGAAACTATTCAGAAACACAAAATCACAATTCTTACCGGACTTCCCACCGCATACAGAAAACTTCTGGAAATGAAAGATTTTGATTCATACGATATATCATCTGTGAGAATGTGCACAACCGGAGGAGACGCACTTGGAGTGGAAACCTTTAATGCATGGAAGGAAAAAACAGGCATCCAGATCATTGAAGGGTTGGGGGCAACCGAAATGGTTCATCTGGTGACTTCCAATGCCGTTGCCAAAACACCAAATCCAAGATCAATCGGTTTGGCTCTGCCCGGATTTAAACTCGCAATCTTCAAGGAAACCGGTGAAATATGCACCACATGCACACATCCCGGGGAAATCGGACTGCTTGGTATGAAGGGTCCTACAGGCGCTCTCTATTGGAGACCTTATATAGACAATGGAAGACTGCTTAAAGAACAACAGGCAAGAGTCAAAAACGGATGGAATATCTTAGGAGATGCGGTTTATCAGGATCTTGATGGATTTGTCTATTTTGTTGCCCGCGACAGCGATGTTATAAAAAGCTCCGGTTACAGAATAGGACCTGCGGAAGTGGAAGATGTTATCAAAAAGCATGAAAAGGTTAAGGATTGCGGTGTTGTTGGAGTTCCTGATCCTGTAATGGGAGAAAAGACCAAGGCGTTTATAGTTCTGGAAGAAGGAGTTGAGCCTTCCGATGAACTTACTCAAGAAATATTGGACTTCTGCAAAGAATATATTGCTGTTTACAAACTTCCCAGAGAAGTTGAGTATATAGATGCTCTGCCCAGGACAGCAACGGGAAAACTGTTAAGACGGATGCTCAGAAATCGTCAAAAATAATCGGTTTCTGTTTTTTGTTAGATACCCCTTGCCTATCAGCAGGGGGTATCTTTTTTAAAGATCATTTTTTATCATAAGCTGCATTATCGATTTAGCCTGTTTGCCTTCAGTATCAACAATCACCCCGCATAGTCGTTTATCGGCTCCGTTGGTTACAAATCGTTGAGGTAATCCGTATAAAAATCGATTTATCGCCTCCTTTTTTCTAAAACCGATAACCGAATCAAAACTTCCGGTCATTCCGACATCTGTTATAAAGGCTGTTTGATTGGAAATCTCAGCATCGGCTGTAGGAACATGAGTATGAGTCCCTATAACCGCAGCCACGCGTCCGCTTAAATAATGAATCATTGCTTGCTTTTCTGAAGTAGCTTCAGCATGAAAATCCACAAAAATCGGGGATTTCTCAGGAATTTCCGCTGAAGATAACAGTTTATCTGCAGTTTTGAAAGGACAATCAATAAGATTGTTCATAAAGACCCTGCCCTGAAGATTGATAACCGTTATAAGTTTGCCACCTTTTTCCAAACTAACCATTCCTCTTCCAGGCACCCCTTCCGGATAATTTGCAGGTCTTATTATCGGTTTGTAAGAATCCAGATAACTGTTTATCTCCTTTTTATCCCAAATATGGTTTCCCGATGTGATTATATCGATGCCGTACATAAACAGCTCATCAGCAATCTCAGGTGTAATCCCAAATCCACCCGCAGCATTTTCACCATTTGCTATTACAAAATCCGGCTGGAACTTTTCTTTAACGCTTCCCAAAAGCCTTTTTACGGTTTTCCTTCCCTTATCACCTACAATATCACCTATAAAAACAGTTCTCAAAATCCCTCCACAATAATGTAGCAGTATACCGTTTGTCAGATACAGAAAACGACCAACTCAACAGACAATAAACCGTTTTAAATATTTTACAAGTATCTAAGCAAAACTCCTCTTTTGCTGAAAATAAACTCAGCAACGATAACCAGCAGATAAAATGCACCAATCCATATGAGAGTTATTCGGTCGGTCTGCCATAAATAATCAACCAATACGATCCATGAAAGTATACACAAAACCATACCTAAAATTGAAAATATAAGATAGCCGCCAATTTGCTTGTTCAGTTTGAAAGCTGACATGTTAACAAAGGCAAAAATCAACAGAAAAGAGGAGCTTGCAAACGATGAAATAACGGTAAGATTGGCTAAATTCACAAAAATTAATGTTATTAAACTGATTATTATTAAACTTACCCAAGGAATATCTTTCGTTCGCTCTTTAAAAGAAAACAGTTTCGGAAGCTCTTTATCTTTTGCCATAGCCATACTCAATCTGGCAGTACCAAACAGCGTGGCATTGATGGCAGAGGATGTAGAAAGCAACGCACCAAGACCAATCAGTATAAACCCAACTTTACCCAGAAACGGTTCGGCAGCAACAGCAAGAGCATATTCTTTGTATTTACTAACCGCCTCAGCAGTAAGATTGGCAACTGCCACGAGAGAGACCAAAATATAAATTAATATTGTTATTACAATAGAAAGCATTATTCCCTTATATAACTCTTTGGTCGGGTTTCTCATCTCATTTATCGCATTTGGAATCAGTTCAAAACCTTCATAAGCCACAAAAATCAAAGCTGCACCTTTTAAAACATTAGAGGAACCGCGATTTAGCAACGGAAACAAATCGGCTCCATTCAGATGAATTATACCTATTGTGGCAAAAAACAGTAAAATAATAACCTTTATCGCAACGATAATATCTTCCGTGTTTCCCGCCATTTTAACCCCAT
This sequence comes from Campylobacterales bacterium, assembly GCA_027080125.1. GTDB lineage: Bacteria > Campylobacterota_A > Desulfurellia > JAADFJ01 > JAADFJ01 > JAADFJ01. The sequence continues at coordinate 24,286 of JALWSW010000004.1, forward strand.
ACAGGTTTATGCCGAGAAAAACAAGCATTATGGCGCTTGAAAGTAAATGCGAAATAGTTATGTTATAAACATTGCCTCCAAACATAGAGGCGCCATAAGCACCAAATGTGTAGGAATAAAGAGCAAGCGTTCCAATATAGCCAACCAGAAGCAACCACCCGAAGATACCCGCAATATTTCTGTTTTTAAAGGCATGTTCAAGATAGGTAAAACTGCCTCCGTCGGAACGAAAAATCAATCCGAGTTTTGCATAAGAGATTCCGGTAAGTAAAGCTATTATACCGCCAAAAGCAAAAACAATTGGTGCAGCATGACCGGCAAGTGCGATTGATAATCCCAGCACCGAAAAAATCCCTCCTCCTACCATGCCGCCCACACCCATAGATACAATCTCTTTTAGCCCTAGTTTATCAGCCGAACCGTCCCGTTTCATTCAACTATCCTTCTAATTTCATATAATTTTGCAACAGACATAATAAAGCGAGCAAATCCGTCTATAGCTTTTTAATATTCAACATCGTTGAAGCCTGCTGTGTAGGCATAATCACCATATCCTCTATCGTTACATGTTTCGGTCTTGATACGGCAAACCAGACAGCCTCCGCAATATCTTCCGCCCTGAGAGGTTCTATATTTTCATAAACTTGCTTTGCCCTCTGTTCATCATTATCAAAGCGCACCAAACTGAACTCGGTCTCGACCATTCCGGGATCTATAGAGATAACCCTGACATCGCTTCCCAAAACATCCATACGTATCGCTTTTGACAGTTGCAGTACAGCGGCTTTTGTTGCACAATATACATTGCCGCCCGGATATGTTTCGTGCCCTGCAATGGATGCTATATTTACTACCGTGCCTGAGTTTCTTTTGATCATTTCAGGCAACACGGCTTTCGTAACATAAAGCAAGCCTTTAATATTCGTATCTATCATCTTTTCCCAATTATCTATCTTGCCATCCTGTATTTTCTCCAATCCCTTGCTCAAACCTGCATTGTTGATTAATATATCAATATTACTCCATTTCTCAGGTAAGCCTGAGAAAGAATCAAACACTGCTTTCCTATCGGTTACATCAAGTTTTATCGGTAGAATTTCTACGCGGTATTTTTCCTCACATCTTTCCTTCAATTCAAGCAATCTACCCATCCTTCTTGCAGCAATAATCAGATCTATACCATTTTTAGCAAAAATCTCTGCACACGCTGCTCCTATACCGCTGGATGCTCCGCTGATAAACGCTATTTTGCTCATAGCCGCCTCCAATAATCTTATTTGGTTAAATTGTTATCAATAAAAGGTACAATAATGAAACCACTGCACTTCCTACAAAATAATAAGCGCTGCAACATCTGCCACGTTTGTGCCTGTAGGTCCTGTTATAATTAGATCATCCAAAGCTTTAAAATAGTGATAAGAGTCGTTATTTTTGAGAAAATCCTCCCGGCTGATCCCTTTTTTAGCTGCCCTGTCTGATGTTTCAGAATCAGCAATCGCTCCGGCTGCATCAGTTGGTCCGTCGATGCCGTCTGTTCCGATAGATGCAAACAGGGCGTTCATTTTCGAAAGAAAAGGCACCATCTCAAGCACAAGCTCCTGATTTCGTCCTCCCGCACCGTCTCCTTTTACCTCAACAGTGCTCTCTCCTCCAAAGACAACAGCAATAGGCTTTTCAACATAGATACCTGATTTCAAAAATCCGGTTGCCCTGCCTATAGTTTTTGCGATCTCTCCTGTTTTGCCGGTAACAGAAGAGCTCAAATAAAATGTATTGAATCCGTTATCCTTGAAAAAGCCCTCCGCTGCCTTGCACGCATCAAAATTTGTTGCGATAATAATATTTATTGCCCTTTCAAGCTCTGCAGAGCCCTCCTTTATCGTCTCGGCAATCTCTCCTTTCATGCCTTTATCAAGAATCTCATGTATGCTTTTCGGAATCAGCGCTTCAAGCTCATATTTTTTTATCAAATTGTACGCATCGAAAAAACTGGTCGAATCAAAATATGTCGGGGCTGATGCTATAATATCTATTCGGTTGCCTACTACGTCGGAGATAATCAGCGAAACAATCTTTCCCCGAATTGCTTTTAAAAGTTTGCCTCCTTTTATGTTTGAAAGATGCTTTCTTATGGCATTCAATTCGGCAATGTCCGCTCCCGAGCTCATCATGGCAACAGTTGTTTCCCGAAGATCCTTGAGAGGAACTATCGGCGACTCAACAAGCGAAGACCCGCCGCCTGAGATAAGAACAAAGGTAAGATCATTCTCACCTGTTTTAGCCGCAAGCTTTAAAATCTCATCTCCGGCTAACAAACTTCCTTTATCCGGCACAGGATGCCCGCCGCGAATATATCTGATATTGCCCTGAAATCCCGCATATTCTTCTGCGCCCACGACAACACCCTCGTCTATATCAACCGCATCTGCCATCGCTTCGGACATCCTCACACTTGCCTTTCCGAAGCCAATCAGATAGATTTTGTTGAATTTTGACAGATCCAGACAACTTTCTCCTATGTTAAGCAGATTGCCCTCTCTTTGAATATAACTTTTGATACAGCTTGCAGGCTCAACACTTTCTATTGCGCGCTCAAAAGCATCTAAAATCGCTTTTCGCTGATTAGAAAAAGCTCCTTTAATAAGTTCGGGTCCATTTCTTATCATTTTACCTCTTTGCAAGCTTACCGGATAAAAAACACAAAGTCAGCAATTCAAGCAAAAATCATTGACAAATAAAAACCGTATAATAAACATTTCGTTCATACATCTTGATTTGGTGCCCTTGACAGGAGTCGAACCTGTGGCACAGGGATTAGGAATCCCTTGCTCTATCCATCTGAGCTACAAGGGCACACCGGCTATCCTAAAACAGTTTCTGTTTTTGTCAACAAGACAAATCCGTTTTAATAATGCTGAATAAAACGGCTTTGCTTACCACAAATATGATTTAACCTGCAATCTCAATTTCTGCCGAGTATGTTCGGATGTTCAATGTTTTAAAAAATAGAAAAATAGAGATAAAACTATGCTTAGCAATATACTGGTGCCAATGGGAAAATAGAATGTGAAATTTTTCTTATGAATCAATATATCACCGGGCAATCTTGGAATATTCATGCTGCTTAAAATAAACAAAATCCCGGCTGCCAAAATGAATATCACCCCTGTTACAAAAAACAATCTCCATAATTCATTCATTAAAACATTTCCCTTCAACAATATTTACACCGTTGGTTAGTTTTCCAACAGCTATAAAACAACAGAGAAATCTTTCCGCCATAAAAAGGCTAAACTCGCAAAATCAATCATCTGCTTCCCAAATCTCTCGACCTTTCTGTGGCAGCAGCTACCGCGTCTATCAGCGCAGACCTGAATCCCCTCTGTTCTAAAACCGACAATCCGTATATCGTTGTTCCGCCCGGCGAGGTTACCATATCTTTGAGCTGTTCAGGATGAATCTTGGTTTCAAGCACCATCTGAGCGGCGCCGGTAACGGTTTGAGCCGCAAGCAAAGTGGCATTTTGCCTGTCAAGACCCATTTTTACCGCACCGTCCGCAAGCGCCTCAATAGCAGCAAAGATATACGCAGGTCCCGATCCGGAAAGACCGGTAACCGTATCCATCAAAGATTCATCATTAATAATTGCCGTTCTCCCGACCAGCGAAAGAAGAGCAACCGCCGCTTCACGATCATCAGCAGTTGTTTTCGGTCCGCAAAATATACAGCTTGCGCTTTGACCGACAAGCGCGCATATATTTGGCATCACTCTTATCAGGCGACCGTTATTTTTCAGATGAACTTTTATACCCTCAAGTTTTATACCCGCAGCAATTGAAATTATAAGTTTTTCATCATTTACTGCTTGGCTTATCTCATCCAAAACATCAAATATCCTGTTCGGCTTCACCGCAATTATGACAACATCAACATTACTTACCAATTCGCTATTGCTACCGGTCAGATTTATACCGAATTCCTCGGCAACTCTCTTGCCTTCTGCAGGATCGGAAACAAAAATCTGTTTTCTGTTGAAATTTTTAGATATAATTCCTTTAATAAGCGCACCGCCCATCTTTCCGCTTCCTATAAAGCCTATATTCTTTTTCATAAGCATAACAGCACCTCCGCCCATTCTTTCATTTTGATATACAGCAAGCTCGATTGCCAAAGATTGCCCTTCCGATTCTTATCATAGTTGAGCCCTCTTCAATGGCAATATCAAAATCAGCGCTCATGCCCATTGAAAGGGTGTCCATTTTTAGACCGGATGCTATGCATTCCTCAAACAGCAGCCTCATTTTTCTGAAATAAGCTCTTGTTTGCTCTTTATCATCAGTCTTTGGCGGAATTGTCATAAGACCTCTAAGATTTATATTCTCCAAGCGGTAAATCTCTTTGGCAAAATCTACAACATCCTCCGGCATAATGCCGTTTTTTTGAGGCTCCTTGCCAATATTTATCTCTATGCAAATATCTATGCTTTTGCCCAGCAATTCAGCTCTTCGACCGATTTTTTCAGCTGTTGAAATATCATCAATTGAATCTATGCTGTCAAAAAGCTCAACCGCCTTGTTGATCTTGTTTTTTTGAAGATGCCCTATAAGATGCCAGACTATCTCAAATTCCGAAAGCAGAGGAATCTTTTTTGAAGCCTCCTGCACCCTGTTTTCACCGAAAATTCTACAGCCTGCTTTATATGCGGATTTTATGCTGTCTGTTCCAAAGGTTTTGGAAACAGCCATAAGAGAAATCTCAGAGACGTTTCGTCTTGCCCGATCTGCCGATAATGCCATCAATTTTCTTATATTAGTCAGGTTTTCATCTATCACGGACTTCCTCCAGCTTTTTATCAATTCAGCCTTATGCAATCATACTACAAATTGCATAGCATAGTCAACTATTGACTTAGATCTCCTTTCTCTATATAAAATATGTATGACCGATTTTTTTCAAGGAGGTATAAATGGACAGACAACTTATTCCTGCTGATGTTCCGTTTGACAGACGGGTCGAGTTTATGGAAAATTATGATATGATCACTCAAAATAGCGGAAGACTGATGCTTTTTGCCGGTGATCAGAAGGTTGAACACCTCAATAAAGATTTTTATGGCGAAAATATAAGCAAAGATGATTCAGATCCTGAGCATCTTTTCAGGATTGCAAAAAATGGCAGAATAGGCGTCTTTGCCACTCAATTCGGGCTTATCTCAAGATATGGGACAGATTACAGGGATGTTCCCTATCTTGTCAAACTCAACTCCAAAACCAATCTTGTCAAAACCGGTCAGATGGACCCGTTCAGCAATCAATGGTTAAGCGTTGAGAGCGTGGCAAGATTTAGAAAACAGTCTTCGCTCAAAATTGCAGGAGTCGGCTACACTGTATATATTGGAAGCGAATTCGAATATAAAATGCTTCAGCAGGCAGCAACAATAGTTAATGAAGCTCATCAGAACGGACTAATCGTAGTACTATGGGTTTATCCAAGAGGAAAAGCGGTAAAAGATGAAAAAGATCCGCATCTTATAGCAGGAGCAACCGGCGTTGCGGCATGCCTTGGAGCAGATTTTGTAAAAGTCAATTATCCGGCAGAAAAAGGCAAGCAATCAAAAGAAATATTCAAAGAGGCGATAGCTGCCGCCGGAAGAACAAAAGTTGTGTGCGCAGGCGGATCTTCAACAGACCCAAAAGAATTTTTCCAGCGACTCCATGACCAGATTTTCATCAGCGGAGCAAGCGGAAACGCAACCGGAAGAAATATACATCAAAAAGATCTTGCAACAGCGGTAAGAATGTGCAATGCAATAAGCGCGATTACATTTGATTCAAAATCGGCCGACGAGGCAATGAGAATTTATCAAAGCTGAGCTTTCCGATTGAATTTATAACTCTGACTAACAGAAAAAATACAAAAAACCGTTGACAACCTAAGTTTCTTTTTGTATGATACCATATATTAACCTTTTGGAGGATATATGGTTATTATATTGTTATTGGTATCGTTACTTTTTTATGCGCCCTCTTATGCTTCGGATAATCTTAAAATAGGGGTATATCTTTCTATGACCGGTCCTGTAGCCGCTTGGGGGCAAGAGGAGTGGAAAGGAATAAAAGTAGCTCATGAAATGGAGCCGTTTGCAAAAGGCAGAAAAATTAAATTGATTCTGCAGGATAATGCAAGCCATCCCGAAACCGCTGCGTTATCGGTGGAATGGCTGATTGATAGAGGTGTAAAAGCAATTATCGGACCTGTAACAACAACAAACGCTCTGGCAGGTCTTGCCTTGACCGAAAAGGCAAAAATCGCAGATATCATACCTTCTGCAAACGGTCTGCATCTTACCGACGGCAAAAAATATGCCGCGCGAGTCTGCTTTACCAATGATGTTCAGGCAAACGTTATGGCTCAGTATATTGCAGCAAAATATTCCACCGGTGTTGTAATCAGCGACATCTCTCAAGATTATTCTGTTGATCTGACGCGCTTTTTTGTCAATGATTTTAAAAAACTTGGAGGAAAGATCATAAAAATATACCGGATAAACAGTAATGATACTGATTTTTCCGCTATTGCCACAGAAATTAAGCAGATAAAACCTCAATTCATCTATATGACTACATACTACAATGAGACCGCACTGTTTGCAAGATCGTTCAGAGAGCTTGGCGGGAAAGCCGCCATTTTTTCCGGTTCCGCAGCAGCCACAGATTCATTGATAAAAATCGGAGGAAAAGCTGTTGAGAGGCTCACCTTCACTGACGACTATGACCCGAAAATCATAATAACAAAAAAAGGGAAACGGTTTGCAAAGCTTTTTAAGGCAAAATATGGAAGATTGCCCGATTCTGCTGAAGCGTTAGCCGCTGATAGCTATCTGTATCTTGTCAGCTCCATCGATAAAGCCGGTCTTGATGCAAGACAATTGGGTAAAACTTTGAGAAATAGCCGTTTTGAGGGGGTAAGCGGAATAATAAGGATAAAAAACGGAAAAACAGACAGAACGGTCGTAATACGAACGGTCAAAAACGGTAAATTTGCACCGATAGCCCTGTTTTTTCCGTAAAATCAGGTTTGCTTGTTCACAGAATTGTCCTTGCCGGCAATCAACGATGCTATCAGAGCCAAGCTGTTGTTTATCGGGGTTGCCACTGAATATCTGCGTCCAAGCTGAGCAATATAGCCGTTAAGAAGAGTAGCTTTTGCTTCCAGGTTTTCATTCAGGCGCCCCTCATAACAGGAAAGCCAGTTCGGGTCAGTCAGCTTTTTCTTAAACTGGCTGACATAATCGCCGAATGGAAAATCAAGAATACCAGCAGCTTCAACGACCTTGATAATCTCAGCCACAAGAGATCTGATAGCGTTGCCTGTCTCATAGTTAATCAAAATCCTCTTTCTTGCTGCAACAGCAAACAGCATTAAAGAGGAATCGATTAAAATTTGTTCCCATTTCTTCCTTGATATCTCAATCTTACTCAAACATACAGCCTTAACCCTGCTGCCTGCAAATAGACTTGCAGCTTTATCTGCATAAATTCCATTCTCAAGTGAGCCAAGATAGATTCTCTGTTTTTCCTCATCATAAACAAGATCAACCGTTCTCTGTTTGCCAAACAGTCTGGCTGCACAGTATTCATTCATCAAGCCCGCCGAATTAATGATTGCAAAGCAATCGTTCTTGCCTGTTTTTATCGATTCAAATCCAGGTTTCTCAAAATAGAAATCATCGGTTATCAAAACAGCATCATAATCGTTTTGAATAATCATTTCAGAACTATTAAAAAAAAGATTGCTCCCGTTTTTCCCATTCAGCATATTTATAACATGAATCTTGTTTATAAGATTAGCTGTTTTCAGAGCCGTTTTATCTATCGAGGGTATCAGCAGTTTCATAATCAAGTTTCGACAAAATTGCATCAAGAGCAATATTTACGGATTTGGAGCTATCTATTCTAAACTTTGCTTTGCGATAAAACTCAATCCTTTTCTTGTAAAGCTCCCTGAGCCAGCCCTTTCCGTTTTTAAGAAGCGGTCTATCGATTCTGCGTCTAATCCGTGTATAACAAATCTCAAAAGGGCAATCGAGAAAAAACAGTGTTCCTTTTTGCAACATCAATTGCACGGTTTTTTCTACGCAAAACGCCCCACCACCGACAGAAAGAACCACCGCTTCAGGCAAATCAAGTATCTCTTTTATTGCATTGTATTCCAGCTCTCTGAAATGCTGCTCTCCTTTTTTTTCAAAAATATCTGAAATTTTGCCAAAACGCCTTTCAATAACTCTGTCGGAATCAAAAAACGGCAAACCTATCCTTTTTGACAGCTCTTTGCCTATCCTGGTTTTGCCCGAACCCATAAACCCGACTAAAATGATACTTTTCATCAACTCTCTTGGTGCGAGCGGGGAGACTTGAACTCCCACGGATAT
>JALWSW010000005.1 GCA_027080125.1 Campylobacterales bacterium
CGCTTCTTCCATCAGTTTATCAGAAGCAGATTCAGCTTTTTGGTCCAGTTGTTCAAGTTCAGTTGCCGCGGCAGCATATTCCTGAAACGATTTTTTATAATTATCCAGCAAGCCGGAGAGCTTATCTTTGGTGTCAGATGAAATCTCCGGATTAGATGATATTTCAAGATATAAATTGTCCACTGCGCTATTCCATTGATTGAAGAATTTCTGCTTGCCTCTTATTATAAAATCTTTTTCATGACGACGCGCCATAAGCATCATGATTTTCAACTTATCAATATTTAGAATATTTACACTGTTTTCGAATTTATGAATAGCGTCTCTCATCTTTGCCCTTATGCCTTCGTTCTCGGAAAGCCCTATACGTTTTATAAGCTCTATCTCTCTGTTTGCTGCCAATTTTGAGGTATTGACATTTTTTATCGCTGCAGACAGATTGCCCACTCCGAGGCTCTTAAGCCTATTCATCTGCTTATTTAAAGCGGCAAAGCCATTATTCACCTTTTTTATATAACTCACATCTTTGCTATACCTGAAAAGATTCAGTTCTTTGGGCAGCAGTTTTGCCAATTCATCAATATTTGCCGAAAGAAATTCGGTCTTTGAAGCATTATTGGCCTTATGGACAAAGAAACTTATCACTATCAGCACTGCAGCGAATATCCCAACAAGCATCAGCATATATGCTCTCACTTTTACCTTCAAATTAGCAGTTTTCACTTGACTCATACTATCCTCCTTCGGTTTTGATTTATGTTGTTAAAACGCTTAAATAAAAACAAATTCACACCCCGCAGGTGTGAATGTAATAAAGATTGATTTTCTTTTTGATTAAAAAGATTAAGTATTTTTTTGAGGGGGGGGGTAGAAAGCAGAAACTAATAAGTTCATTTTTAGGTATAAAACCATGACTATATGCCTGTTTTGAGATGCCGTTAAAAGCCAAAACCATCAGAACCGGTTCCTGCTGCTTTATATCATTAAGGTTAATTATATATAATTTATATTTCATTGTACAAATAATACGATGATGAAATAGTTATTCACATTAGCCATTATATGATATTTTACTTATATGTCAAATCAAGTTGCCTCTAATTCAGCTCAAGCCTTAAATCTGTTGTAAATTCGCTTTCTGCTAAATTAAGATTTGCAATACCTGTACTTGTATAGTATTATTTGCATTGCTGCAGAGATGCAACCGATAATTTAACGAAAAACAAGGAAAGAATATTGAGAATATTGGATATCTACGTTGAAATATTAAGGGCTGTAATTGTTGCTCTTATCGTAATAATATTACTTATGCATCATAAGCGGTCGGTATTAAGTAAAACCAAGGGCTGGAAATATATATTGGCAGGATTCATACTTATACTATTTGGGGCTTTTGAAGATATAACGGACAATTTCAACAGCTTAAACCGCTTCATTTTTATTGGGCATACGGAATACGAAGCTTTTTTAGAGAAGATTGTAGGATATTTGGCGGGGTTTGTTGTTCTTGACTACGGAATATGGCTATGGATTCCGGAGATTTTACAAATAGACCGTCAAAGAGATGCCGAGAAATTGTAAGCCGAGATCGATCGCGCCATCAGAGATTTGCTTAAGCTTTCATTATCTCAGCTCAAACTAAAAGATCAATTGCTTCAAATGCTGAAAATATTGAGCAAAATTTCCTTGTTTGAGGTCTTGCCTCAAGGCGCGGTTTTTCTGCCAAATGACAACGATGAACTTGTTATGGTGGCGAATTATCATCTTGCGCAACCACTGCTTAAAATATGTGAGAAAGTTAAATTTGGTAAGTGTCTATGCGGACTCGCCGCCAAAAACAGAAAAATTATATTTCGAAATTGTATAACAAAAGAGCACACAAATAGTTTCGATAAAATGCCGGAGCACGGCCACTATAATATACCTTTGGTGCACGAGAATGTATTGTTGGGTGTTATTGTTTTGTATGTGCCGCATGGACATATGCCCCATCCAAAAGAATATGATTTTATGAAAATGTTAGGTGATACAATTGCAAATATAATTGCTAAAAAAACACTTGAAGAGAAAATAGCAATAAGTCATGCCGAAACTGAGGAGATAAGAACACAAATGATACAAAGACTGCTTTATGCGGCTGAATTTAGAGACACCGAAACCGGTGATCATATTAAACGTATGACCGAATATGCCCTGACTATTGGCAGGGAAATAGGGCTGACAGATAAACAACTTGCATTGCTAAGATTAGGTGCACCGATGCACGATATAGGTAAAGTAGGAATACCAGATGCTATTTGCTTAAACCAGGAAACTAACACCAAAGGAGTTTGGTGAGATGAAAAGGCATACGATTATTGGTGCCAAGCTTTTGAAAGGTCGGGAAGAAACATTTAGTGCAGCACGCGCTATCGCTTTGACGCATCATGAAAGGTGGGATGGAAGCGGGTATCCTGGAGGTTTAAAGGGAGACAATATTCCTTTGCTGGGTAGAATATGTGCAGTCGCCGATGTCTTTGATGCTTTGACCTCTGAAAGACCATATAAGACGGCATGGACACCACAGCAAGCGTTTAATTTCATAAAAGATCAGCGTGGCAAGCAGTTTGATCCGTATATAGCGGATGCGTTTATAAGTTGTAAAAATACAATAATGGGTATTTATATGATGTACCGAAACGGGCAATACGGCGATATGCAGTATGATTACCTAAATATGGATGATAATCCTCAGGGGTGGCTGTCGTGGAATAACAGTCTGTCCATAGGTATAAAACATATTGACATGCAGCATAAATATTTAATCACCATTATCAATAAACTTTATGATGCTGTTGAGAGCGGCAATGAGGCGAATATCGTGATTCCAATAATAAATCAACTGTTTGAATATGGCAACATTCATTTTAAATCTGAGGAACAGGTGATGCGAGATTATAATTACCCCGCGATTGAGTCTCACCGCATACTCCATGAAGATTTCATTAATAAGGTTAAGAGCTATAGACAATTGATTACAGAATTTCCATTGGTTGCCATCAGAGATTTGCTTATTTTTTTACGAGAATGGTTTAGTAGGCATACAGAGAAAGAAGACTCAAAAATTGCCAAGTATGTATCCATGGCAAGTGAAGAGGTCCAGGCCGAAATAGGTGCTCAACGGAAAGCAGGGTAAGCCTTTGTTCCCTGCGTTTTTAATAAAAGAATGCTTTCGGTTAATTAAGGAAGGCAGTCTTTCTGATGACGAAATAGCCAAACTATTGCAAAAGCATTGGAAAATTGCCGCCATATCTAAAGCAGAGGCAGATAGTAAAAAAGGGAGTTCAAAAGATGCTGCAGATGGTGCTTGATAACGAGATTGCCGAGTATATAGATGCTCACAGCAATCTTGTAGATGAAAACAACAGAAGGATTATTGTGAGAAACGGATATTCACCCAAATGGATGATTATATCCGGCATGTGAGATATCAATATAACCTACATTCCTCTCTTTTTGAACATCTTTTTCCGAAAATAACTCCGATGTTTTTGCGGATTTTTGAAGTTTTGGCGTCTATCTATTTCCGAAAAAAGTGTCCAATGTCTGCCGAATACAGACTTAGCATAAAATACGGATTTAAATATATTCAGAATAAAGCTTAATCTTAATAGTAAAAAATTCAGCTAATACAGCTAATAATGGAAACAGCCGCCCTTTTCCCTGCGCTTACGCAGTCGTTTAAGCCTATGCCTCGAAACGCATTGCCGATTATTCTCAAGCCTTCATGACGGCGCTCTGCGCCATCAATAGTCGCGACAACATCCTTGTGATTCATAAGATATTGCGGTATCGCTTTTTTGTGACGGATAATCTTGACAACATCAGGCTCAATTTCCAGATTCATCGTCCGTTTTAGCTCCTCAGAAGCCATATTGATAACCTCTTTTTCCTCTTTTTCCGCAATATAGGCTAATCTGGCACCTCCAAGAATTACCCTTATGAGCGAATGGCCTGTCGCAGCCCTCGGAAAAATCGATGAGTCCCAAAGCACGCCGATTGCCGAACGCATATCATCAAGCGCAAAAAGAAATCCGAACCCGTCAAGATCAAGTTTTCTGTTATACCCGAAGGCAACAACATCAATCGGCGCATAATTTATCATGCCGGCTGCTTGGGCAATATCCTTATCGAAACTGTCACTTATCTTTGATAGCTCATAAGCCGGCAGTGCAGAAATCAGCCGTCTTGTTGATACTATTCCGCCGCTGGTTTCAACCACAAACAGTTTGCCGTCTTTTTTTATCGAGAACGCCTCAGTATTTAACTTTATCTTGATTCCTTTTGAAATGCCTGCGCTCATTTGGGTTAATCCGCCAGTGAAACTGGTGAGTTTTCCTCCTCCGAAAGCAGCTGCATCGGATGATTTTTTAAGCTTTATCAAAGCCTTAAAAAGCGATCCGTAATCTCGCTCAAGCTCCTTTATTCTCCTGAAAGCTGACTCTACGCTCATTGTATCCGGATCTCCCGCATAAACACCTGTAGCCATCGGTCCAATAAGTTTGTTTAGCGCCTCTTTGCCGAATCTTCTTTTGACAAAATCTGCCAATGTCTCATCGGACTCTTTTTTTTCAACAAACGGCTCGGCAGCAAGACGCAATTTTCCGGCAAGCGAAAGAAGCGGCGATTTTATAAATGCAATCGGTGAAAACGGCAGTTCATAAAGCCTGCTGCCGGAGAAGATAAACCGTTTTTCAGCCTTTTCGTTTGCCCTGACAAGCTCTTGTAAGAGCGAGGATTTTTCAACCAGTTCCAAGGTATCGGGTTTGTTGTCCAAAAATCCGTTCGGTCCTTCCTCTATAATAAAATCCGCCACTTTGCTTGTGTGAGCTTTTCCTCCGAGATAGCTGTTTTTTTCAATAACAAGCGGCTCTATACCGTTTAGTTTAAGAAATCTTGCAGCCGAAAGCCCGGAAATGCCTGCTCCCAAGATAACAGCGTCGTAAATCATAACCCTTTCTCCTTTAATTTCTCAGCAAGCAGTCTCACAAATTTTTCCTCATCGTTCGGACAATCAGCCCTGAGAAAAGCGGCTGCGCCATATTTATTGGCAAGTGATTTATAAAGCAGATCGATCTCATAAATTGTTTCCGAATTATCGATAATAAAGCTAATCGGGACCACTATTATCGGCAGATGCCTCTTCGAGAGCTCTGCAACCTTATCGAGGGTTGCCGGAGCAAACCATTTTACCGGTCCTAATTTTGATTGAAAAGCAAGCTCGCTTCTGTATTCGGAAAAACGTTTTGCCAAAAGCTCGGCGCTCTCTTTTACCTGTTTTATATACGGATCGCCGGTTTTCTTTACCAAAGAGATCGGAAGAGAATGAGCGGAAAATAGGAGAACCGCTTTTTTTCTCAAATCCTTTGGAAGCTTTTTGAGTGCATCATCAATTTTTTGCGCAACAATATCGATATATCGCGCATCTTTATAAAAGGTGTCGATCTTTACCGCTTTTTTTGCAACTTCTCCAAATCTATCCATAAAAGAGGCAATTGTTGTGCAGGAAAACTGAGGAAAAAGTGAAACTATGAAAATCTTTTTATAATTTTCAAGCGTATCTATCAGTTCTTCAATTTTAGGGCTCGTATATCTCATTGCAAAAAAAAGATCCGCATCAACAAGATTTCCGAGTTTTTTTACAATGGAACGGGTATAAGAAAGAACCGGCGAAGGACCCGAATGTTTCAATATGCCGTATGTTTTAGGTGATCTCAGAGAGATGATAAGTATAGCGAGCAAAAACCGCGCAAATCGGTTGTAGGGCATAATCCTTTTATCGGTAAACATTCCCCAGAGAAAAATAGGGATATCGGAAACCTTTGAAATACCGCCTGTTGAAACAATCACAACAGCGTTAGAGAGGTTTTTCACTTTATTGTTGATTATGAATCCAATCGACCAGCCGTTTGAGTTTTTCCTGATCGGTATCAGGCAAAACGCCATGCCCAAAATTTACAATATATCTATCAGTCGGAAGCTCTTTTAGCAGAGTCCCCTGCTTTTCCGTGATAGTTGAAAAATCCGCAAACATAATTGCCGGGTCGAGATTTCCCTGCACAGAACCGGTAAATTCGGAAGCAAACTTTACAATATCGGTTCTCCAGTCGCAGCTTATACAGTTTGCCGGCAATTTACTCAATAGCTCCGACAGATGAGACGAACCACCGCCGGCATAATAGATTACAGGCGCAAATCTGCCTACTTTGGAGACAATTCGTTTTACAGAGGGAAAAATCCGCTCTCTGTAGATATCAGCAGGCAAAACTCCAGCCCAGCTATCAAAGAGCTGAACCGCATCGACTCCTGCTCTTATCTGAAACATCAGATAATCGATAATCATTTTCTCAAGCTCAAAAAATTCCTCAGATGGCATTTGATACATCAGTTTTCTTGCAGCGGCGTATTGATTCTTGCTGTTTGCTCCTCTCAGATAACAGATAAGCGTAAAGGGCGCGCCTGAGAAACCAAGCAACGGCCTGTCTTTGAGCTCGCCTTTTATATTTGAGATTGTTTTTGCCATAAAATCAAGCGACCCGCCAAAGCCATGAAATTCAAAATCGGACCCAAAATCAACAACCGGCGTCACATCTTTTGAAAACTTCACATCAACCCCGGCTGCTTCAAGCGGAATTAAGATATCGGAAAACAGGATTGCCGCATCCACATCCAACTGTTTTACCGGCATAAGCGTAATTTCGGTAGCAAGCTCAGGGCTATGGCATAGCGTCAGAAAATCATACCTGTCTTTCAATCGCCTGTAATCGGCTAAAACCCTGCCGGCTTGTCTCATAAACCAGACCGGTCTGTAAGCTGGTTTTCTTTTTTTCAGAATATCTAAAAGCGCAAATCTGTTTTGCCCCGGATTCATTTTGAGATAACCCGTTTCTTTGGAATATAGGCGCAATATGGCTCCTCAGCCATATAATCGCCGTAAATCGCATCCGCTCGCGCCCTGCAGCCGCCACAAACATTAAGAAATTCACATTCTCCACATTTGCCTTTGTAGCTTTCAAAATCACGCATATCTTTGAATATCTTGCTCTCTTCCCATATCTTACTGAAGGGAGTTTCAAACACATTTCCAGCCGAACGCAAAAAATAGCTGCACGGTTTAACATCGCCTGTTGCCGTAATAAGAGCTATCAATTGACCGGCAAGACATCCTTTAGAGCCTCCGGTAGAAAATTTCAGATTGCGCCGTTTATATTTTATGCCGCTTTTTGAGGATTCCTGAAGGGCGATTCTGTAATATTGAGGAGCGCAGGTAGGTCTTACAAGGATATCGTTTTCTTCCATCTCCTTTTCAAAATGCCATTTGAGTATCTCCTCATACTCATCAGCCTGCACCAGCTCGCTTAAAAGTTCCTCTCCTCTTCCGGTGGGAACAATCAAAAACAGATACCATGCGGTTGCACCCAAGGACTTTGCAAGCCTGTAAACCTCCGGGATATCATCTTTGTTTCTTTGAGTAAAAGATGAGTTGATTATAAAAGGAATATCGTGCTTTTTGAAAAGTTTGGCAGCCTTTAGGGTGCCTTCAAACGCCCCTTTTACCTTTCTGAAATCATCATGAGTTGCCGCATTCTTTCCGTCAAGCGACAATGAAACAATCTTTATGCCGGAATCTTTTATCTTTTCGCAGATAGCATCGCTCACAAGGATTCCGTTTGTCGCCATTGCCATCCGCAAGCCTTTATTCGTGCCATAGCTGGCAATGTCGAAAACATCAGCCCGAAGCAGCGGCTCCCCGCCGGTCAAAACTATAACCGGATTGTAATGAGCGCTTATCTCATCGATAAGTTTGAATGCCGCTTCGGTGCCAAAATGATCCTTATGATGCATATCTGCAGAACATCTGCAGTGAATACAGGAAAGATTACATCGCTCGGTAAGCTCCCATGCAATCCATTTGGGAGTAAACTCCATAAAATCTATTTATTTTTTGCAGGTTTTGATGCCGATAATAGAATAAAGCGGGCAGATACCCACAATGCCTGTGATTAAAGGAATCAGTCCTATCCATCCCCAGGCTGTTTTGGGTCCTGTAAAAACAAGCGCCAAAAGCACTATGCCTATGATTATTCTAATTATTCTGTCAATACCCGATTCATTCGCTTTCATAACGACCTCCTATTGATTCTGTATGTTGTATATTTTATGTACAAACATCAAGAAGTCAAATAAAATACTCTCTATACTATAATATGGCAGCCCCATAGGGAATCGAACCCTAGTTTCCGGCGTGAGAGGCCGGCGTCCTAACCGCTAGACTATGGGGCCATTTGGTTGGGGAGAGAGGATTCGAACCTCTATAACAAGATCCAGAGTCTTGGGTCCTGCCGTTAGACGACTCCCCAGCAACAAAAGCAAAAATAGTGTATAAATTGTGCTTTGTCAACCTCTATTGATATATAGTTTTTATAAAAGCGGCAAAAGCAAAACAGTTTTTATTTAACTTAATTGAACAATTAATCTTGACCAAGCAGAACAAAAAATATACAATGCATGTTATAATTCTGTTTGAAGCAAAGTCTGAAAAATCAGCATGAATTATTCAGGCTTTATTAATTGATAAAAAGTAAATAAATTACTAAGGGAGAATGTTATGAGTATAAAAAAAACAGTTAACATTAAATATTTAATACGCTATCTGCTTATTGCTGCGGTAATAGCGGTGCTTATTATAGTTTCAATTTTGAATTTTTTTTCACATAGGGCAAATCACTCCGCAAGGGTTTCCGAGTATGCTCAGGCTGTCACTATAGAAGAGCTTAGATTAAACAACAATATCTCAAAGTTTGTAACAACTAAAAATCCGGATTTTGTGGCAGATGCAAGAACTAATGTTGCAAAAGTGCTGATTTATGCAAACAAATTGAAAACTGCCGGTTATGGAAAAAAGGCATTTAAGATAGTGCAGGATATCAGGCATATAAAATCTCTGCTTGGAAAAACGGTAGAAGCTGAAAAAGAGATGGGACTGACTGATAAACAAGGGATAAGGGCAAAACTAATCAATTCGTCAAAAAGTATCGAAAATGATCTTAATCTTCTGAATATCAACACTCTTCTGGTCCGCTTTTTCAAGGCAAGACTTCTGGAGAAAAGATATACGGAAACCGGTGATATGAACTATGTAAATCAGTGGAGTGATGCAATGTCGTCTCTTTCTCTTTCCATATCGACAAATTCAAACTTATCGGAAAATACCAAGCAAAGGTTATCGGATGAATTTAAAAACTATATGTCCGGTTTCACAAAATATATCACAGAATTTCAAAAGGTTAACATTTCCGTGAAAAAGATCGAGAAAACCGCAAAGATGAGCAGCATAGATGCTGTCAATCTGTATAAAACCATTTTGGCAGAAACCGACAAAAATATAAAAATAGGCACGATATTGCTCTGGCTTGTAAATATATTGGGAACAATTCTCTCTATTATTGCGGCAATAGTTGCATCTAATCTTATAATCAAACCGTTCATAAAACCTACGGGAAATGTCGGCTCTGCCGCCTCCGACATCAACCGCTCATCTTCCCAGCTTGCCTCTGCTTCCGATGCCCTTGCCCAAGGGGCAGCCGAGCAGGCAGCCTCTCTTGAGCAGATTGCCTCCTCCATGGAGGAGATTGATTCAATGGTCAAG
>JALWSW010000006.1 GCA_027080125.1 Campylobacterales bacterium
GGTACTTGCAAAAACAGGCAAAGAGGTGATGCTATTTGATGCGGATCTGGGACTTTCGAGCGCTGATCTGGTATTGGGTGTTGCTCCGAAGTATAGCATGAACGACCTTATTGAGGGCAGAAAACAGCTTTCTGAGATATGTATCAGAATAGCTGAGAATGCCGTATTGGTGCCGGCAGGCTCTGGTTTTGAGAGGCTTGCGGAGTTGAGCGACAGAAAATTTTCGTTTATCGAAAGACAGCTATCGGAAATCAAAGCTCCCGATTATATTATCATCGACACAGCAGCCGGAATTGGCAAAAACGTAACGCGTTTTTTAGAGGCATCAGATGAGGCGATTATTGTTCTGACACCAGAGCCATCCTCTATGACCGATGCGTATGTAATGATAAAGTTGCTTAAAAAAAGAGGAAAAAACAATATTGCCCTTGTGGTTAATATGGCAAAAAACGAAAGTGAAGCGAAGTCAGTTTTTGAACATATAAGCAACATAAGTAAAAAATTTTTGGATTTTACGCCAAGCTATCTCGGTTTTTGTCCTAAAGATCAGCTTCTTTCAAAAGCCGTAAGAAAAAGAAAGCCGATAATCGAATCTTTTCCCCATTCACCGTTTTCAAGAGAGATTGTCAAGATTGCGGGAAAAATAAGCAGAGAGCCGATAAAACGGAAAAGAGGATTCATAGATTTTATGAAACATCTGTTTGCAAGATAACAGTTGCTACATCCAAATGCCTTTTATGCCGTTAATCAGAAAATTCATAGCTATCGCGCCGATAATAATACCGACAATTCTTGTTGCTATTTTCATACCGTGAACCCCAAGAATATTCGATATATATTTTGCGTATCTTAGCGTAAGAAATATCACAAGATAAGAGATTACGATGGATGCGAAAAGGGTGATTTTTTCGCTAATCACTTTTGTGTCGGTGTTTAAAACAATAACAGTTGTTATGGCGCCCGGACCAAATATAATCGGGATTGCCATAGGAACAATGGCAATGTTCTCCTTTTGCGATGCGGCACTGCTTTCCTCAGCGGTATGTTTTGTAGGAGTAATCTCATTGCCCTGAATCATGTTCAACGAAACAACAAGCAGCACCACACCTCCAATTGCCTTTATCGATGGCAGGTTTATTCCGAACAGTTTCAAAACCGTTTCACCAACCAACATAGTCGCCACCAAAGCGATGAAGGCGGTAAACGAAGCTGTTCCGGAAACGCTTTTTACCTCTTCCGGTTCTGTCAACGATAGCATAACGGCAGCAGCGGCAAGGGGATTTAAAATCGTGATCAGGCTTATAGTATCATACAAAAAAAGATGCAAAAGGTGCATATCGCCTCCCGTAATTTTTAGGTTAATATAACATCCTTGAGCTAAATTGGAATACTGGTTTATTTTGTATATAATAGCAGCAGATAAAAAACAGAAATAAGGAAACACTAATTATGAGAGATTACAGATGGCTTTCCGCCTTTCTTGATGCAAGCGAGGCTGTATTCAGGCAGCTTTATGGGAAAGCCGGCGAAAAGGAGATGGCAAAGCCTATCGGAAGAGGCGCCGGAGGGGATGTAACAATTGAGATTGACAGATTTTCTGAAGAGCTTTTTATCGAAAAATTTGAGAGCTTTAATATTCCGGCAATCGTTTTGTCTGAAGAAAGGGGAAAAATCCGGTTAAACGGAGCCGACAATGAAAGCCCTATTGTTCTTGTCGATCCGATAGATGGCAGCCTGAATGCAAAAAGAGGTTTGCCGTTTTATTCTATTGCCGTTGCCAAAACAGGCAAAACGGTTGGCACAACCTCGGTCGGACTTGTTGTGAATCTTTCAAACGGAGACCGGTTTTATGCAATTAAGGGAAGGGGTGCATTCAGGGACAACTATTTTCTTGAAAGACATGGCATAAAAGCAAAACGAATAAAAACCGGAGAGGATAAAAACAGAGGCGTATTGATTGCTGAGGGAATGGACAAGGAGTCTGCCTTCAAACAGTTTTTAGTTTACAGAAAACTGTTTGCCAAAATAAGGGTGTTCGGGTCGGTTGCTCTTGATCTGAGCTATCTTGCAGCCTCTGCCGCAGACGGGTTTATTCATCCGCTAAAAAGCAGAGCTTTTGATTATGCAGCCGGAAAACTTATACTTGAGGAAGCCGGAGGCTGTTTAACCGACCCGCTGGGAAACGATTTTGATGCCGATGTTACTTTTAATAGAGCCAGTCCGTTTATCGCTGCAAGAAACAGGGCAATCTTAGATGAAATGATAAAAATAAAGTCATCGGAGGAATGATGTATAATGGAATAATTGATCGTTACAGAGATTTGATGCCGATAGGAAAAGAGGATAGCATTGTCACATTGAACGAGGGTGATACTCCGCTTATTCAAAGCGTATATATAAAAGATTTGATTGGTAAA
>JALWSW010000007.1 GCA_027080125.1 Campylobacterales bacterium
GGAGACGGCGAGGCTGAAGAAGGGAGCGTTTGGGAATCTATGATGGCTGCATCGCATTTTGCTCTTGATAATCTTATTGTAATTATTGATAACAACGGGCTTCAGATTGACGGTCCTGTCAAAGAGGTGATGAATATAGCACCGTTTGAGGATAAGCTGAAAAGCTTCGGATTGCAAACTGTAAGCATAGACGGTCATAACTTTGAACAGATTTTGAGAGCTTTGAATACGCGTCCGAAAGGCAGACCATTGGGAATTGTAGCTCATACCGTAAAGGGGAAAGGGGTTTCGTTTATGGAAAACAACGTAGGCTTTCACGGAAAGGCGCCAAATGATGGAGAATATAAACAGGCTATCAAGGAGCTCTCATAATGAAGGCTACAAGAGACGGATACGGCGAAGGGCTTGTTGAGATTGGAAAAATCAATAAAGATGTAGTGGCGCTGGATGCTGATTTGGGTGCATCTACCAAATCGTTTATGTTTAAAAAACTTTTTCCGGAGCGTTTTTTTGATTTTGGAATAGCAGAGGGTGCAATGGTTGATGCGGCAGCAGGTTTTGCTTATGCGGGCAAACTTCCGTATGCTTCAAGTTTTGCCGTTTTTATAACCGGAAGGGCATTTGAATATATAAGACAGTCGGTTTGTTATCCGTCAAACAAGGTGTTTCTTTGCGGTTCTCACTCAGGCATAAGCGTAGGTGCTGACGGCGGTTCTCATCAGGCAATCGCCGATATTGCAATTATGCGTGCTTTGCCAAATATGAGGGTGATTGTTCCGGCTGATTTTAACGAGACTAAGGCTGCCGTTATCGCATCGCTTGAATGGGACGGCCCAACCTATTTGAGAACATCCAGGGCAAAATCCAAAACGGTTTTTTCCGAGAATACGGATTTTGATTTTAAGGCAAAGCTGCTAAGAGACGGCAGCGATATTACCTTGATTTCATGCGGATTAATGACCCATATTGCGCTTGAGGCAGCGGATAAACTGAGTGGTAAAGGCATAAGTTGCGAGGTTATAAATCTATCCACCATAAAGCCTATCGACGAATCGATACTTGAAAGCATATCTAAAACCAAAAGGGTGGCAACCCTTGAAGAGCATTCGATTATCGGAGGTTTAGGCGGCACCATCAGTGAATTGACCTCAGAAAAATTGCCTGTGAAAATGCTGAGAATCGGAATAGATGACAGATTCGGACAATCCGGCAGCTCCGATGAGTTGTTCAGGTATTACGGTCTTGACAGCGAATCTGTAGTTTTGAAGATCGAAAAGTTTATGAGCGGATAATCCAATCATAAAGATGCTGAGATTTTCGTCGGTTAGTTACAGAATTGGCAAGAAAATCATTCTGAACGATCTTTCCTTTCATCTGAAAAGAGGGGAAATCTGTTTTGTGACCGGAGCTGCCGCATCCGGAAAAACCACGCTGCTCAGACTTGCAACATGTCAGATTAAGCCGGACTCAGGACTCATATATACCGCCGGGATTCCCCTTTTCAGATATAAAAAAGCTCCGGAGCCCTTAAGAAGAAAAATATCGGTTGTATCTAAGGAAAGCGAGATCTTTGGATCCCTTAGCGTTTTGGATAATTTCAGACTTCAGAGCTTGCTTTTGCCGGTAGGCAAAAAGGAGATAAAGGCTGTTGTCGAGCTTTTTGAATTGGAATCGGTTCTCAACATAGAGATATCAACCCTTTCAAGCGACGAAAAAGGAAGGATGCTGATAGCATCTTCAGTTTTAAAAAATCCGTCGCTGCTTTTTTTAGATAATCCGTTTTGTTTTTTCAGCTATAAAAGTCTGCAGAAGATATACCAAAGAATTGCCTTTCTATCCGCTCAAGGGTTAACCGTTGTATTTACTGCAGAGCAGGTGCCTGATTTTGCATCCGGAGCAATTGAGGTTGCTATCGGATGAATTACGTGATTTCCTATTTAAAAAAGCTAAGCGGAAACAGTTGGAGAATCGGACAACTGCTTGTTGTGTTTGCCAGTGTTGTTGAGATTTTGGTTTTTGTTTATGCGTATAATCTGAAGCAACATTATGAGAATGAAATTAAGGATATCAAGGTTGTTCTGTTTGTTTGGAAAACCGGAAATATAAATAAGATTATAAAACTTGCGGCAAACGTGATTGGTGGCAATCAAAAAATCATCAGACCGGCTGATGCGGTAAAACTGCTGCCCGAGAAAATTCGAAAAAAGGTTGATGAAAGCTATATTGATGAGGTTCCATATATCATAGAGATTCATAATAGCGACAGAAAGATGAAGATAAAAAGGCTCTCCGAAGTTAAAAAACTGTTGGCAAATTATAATGCAAGCATCAATTACGACGAATCGGAAATCGCAACCATCCTGAAAAAGCAAAACAGCCTGCGTATTACCTTT
This sequence comes from Campylobacterales bacterium, assembly GCA_027080125.1. Lineage (GTDB taxonomy): Bacteria > Campylobacterota_A > Desulfurellia > JAADFJ01 > JAADFJ01 > JAADFJ01. The sequence continues at coordinate 2,394 of JALWSW010000007.1, forward strand.
ATGGTTATATCGGTGTTGTTTTTGGTAATCAACGTTTTGTTTGGTTATATTATCAGGAAAATATTTATACGAGAGTCGCATCAATTTGCGAGCTTTTTGTGGAATATCGGAAGAGAGCGATTTGCCGATCTGATAAGTCTGTTGTTTTTCGATTTGATAGCGATTGTTGGAAGCATAATCGGATTTGTTATAGCAACTATGCTGCTTTTTGCCTTTATCGCCGGCAGCGTTGACATTAGACTGCTTATAGCCGGGTTTTTGGGGATTTTTGTGATAAATATTGCCGTGATGTCAGCGGCTTCTTTTAAGGCTTTGCGATGATTGGATTGCTTCTTATGGCTGTTGCTGCGATTCCAAACGCATCCCAACTAAATGCGATAAAACATGAGATAACCGTTACTGAAAAGCAGATAAGTTATGAGGATAAAAAGGTAGCCAAGCTCAAAAAAGAGCTGAAGGATTTGAATAGAAAAATAGAATATGAAAAGCGAAACATCGAAAAAAAGAAGAGATATTCCAAAACACTTGATTCAAGAATCAGCAGGACTGCCTCTGAGAAGGAACTGATAAAAAGATTAAAGCAGGAAGCAGATAACCAGACAAAAGAGAGCATAAAGAAGATGTATGAATATTTTGTAGGCGGAAAATCATCTTCAGATGAGTTTATCATAAAAAATCTTACGATACTCTATTTTTTGTATAAGGATAGACTCCTGAAGAAGTTGTCGCAGGCGGAAAAGAAGAAAAAAAAGGATCTCTTGCTTCTTGAAAAACGCAAACAATCTGTCGAGCGGATAAAACGTAAAATAGAAAATGAGATGCGTAAAGAAAGCGAGCTGGTAAGAAAAAGAAAAAGGCTTGCGATTCTGGAGATTAAAAATAAGAATCGGCTTATCACGAAAAAAAAGCACCTTCTAAGGAAAAAAAATTATCTCGAAAGGATACTTAAGCAACTTGCCAAAAAGAAGCGATATACAAAAAAGATAGCTAACCTGCCTTCTGTCAGGATAGGCGGCAAAAACCCGTTTTTACGTTACAAAGGCAGAATGTCTCTTCCGGTTAAGGGTAAAGTTGAAAAAAGATTTGGAATTTACAAAGATAGTGATTATAATGTTTACACAAGACATACCGGAATCAGAATAGCTGCACGGGCAAATTCCTATGTCAGGGCTGTTGCATACGGTAAGGTGGTTTATGCTGGAATCGTGTTGGGATATGGAAAGACAGTCATAATAAGGCATAGCGGTAATTTTTTTACCATTTACGGTGGTCTTAAAAGAATAAAAACCAAGAGGGGAACAATGGTAAAAGGAAGAAGTATCATCGGTATAGCCGGTGCAAAACCGATCTATTTTGGTATAAGATACAAGGATAAAGCGATAAATCCTGAAGGGTGGATAAGGAGGCTGCGTTAATGAAGAGAAAGATTACTATAGCTGTTTTATCGGTTCTGTTTGTGGTGATTGCAAGTGCATCGCTGTTGAGGGCAGGCTCGGATCAATATTATGGAGAGCTCAGAACATTTACAAATGTTATGTCTTTAATAAAAGCAGATTATGTTGAAAAGGTTAATCCCGAAAAGCTGATTACCGGTGCAATAAGAGGAATGGTAAGAACGCTTGATCCTCATAGTGCTTATTTTACGCCCAAAGAATACAAAGAGTTTAAAACCATCACAACCGGAGAATTCGGTGGACTTGGCATGACAGTTACATTGAAAAATGGTATTTTGACGGTTATCTCTCCGATAGAAGATACTCCGGCAGCCAGAGCAGGTATCAAATCAAACGACAAGATTATAAAGATAGATGGAAAAAGCACTCCCGGAATGACTCTGAATAAAGCCGTATCCCTTTTGAGAGGAAAACCCGGCACAAAGGTAACGCTTTCAATCTTGAGAAAGGGAGAGCATAAGCCTCTTATAATTACGATAACAAGAGAGATAATACATATTAAAAGCGTTAAATATAAGATGCTGCCGGAGAAAATCGGATATATAAAGATTCTGCAGTTTCAGGAAAAAACCGGGAAAAACGTATACAACGCCCTGAGAAAACTTGAACGGAAAGGAGCGCGTGATCTGATACTTGATTTGAGAAACAATCCGGGAGGACTTCTTAGTCAGGCGGTAAGCGTTTCGGATCTGTTTTTGACAAAAGGAACAATTGTTACGATAAGAGGAAGAAAAAAAAGCGACGTTACAAAATTTTCAGCACATACCTTTGGAGGCGAGCCGAAAGGCAACATTATCGTGCTTATAAACGGAGGCACTGCCAGCGCCGCTGAGATTGTTACAGGAGCGCTTCAAGACAATAAACGCGCAATTGTAATGGGGCAGAAAAGCTTTGGAAAAGGTTCGGTTCAAACATTACTTCCGCTTGATAACGGAGGTGCGTTGAAACTGACAACGGCTAAATATTACACTCCAAGCGGCAGATCGATTCAGGCGGTAGGCATAACACCGGATATAGTTGTTCCTGAAAAAATAATCCTGGCGAAAAAAAATACAGCCAATCAGATAAGAGAAATTGATCTTCCGCACCATTTTGCTGCAACCAAAAGCGGTTCCGGTAAGCTGAAAAACAAAGAAATTAAACCGATAAAAGATTATCAGCTTGAAAGGGCGGTTGACCTGATTATAGGTTTGAGAATTTCAAAGGAGCTGAATGCCAAAAAAAGGTAAAAAACGCCTGCGGTTAGTTTGGTTTGCGGCGCTATTTATTGCGATAACTACTTTATTGCTCTTTTTGATAAAGCTTAAAAACAGGAACAGACCTGCCGGTGTAAAAACAGAAAATAGAATCATTGAAGTCCTGCCTCCGATAGCAAAACCTGTTCATGAGAAACCTGCGAAGCACAAGAATCTGCCCAGGCTTGCCATAGTTATTGATGATGTCGGTTATGACAACAGAACGCTCAAGTCGTTCATAGGACTTGATCTTCCTTTGACTTACGCAATACTTCCAAATGCAACCGAGTATAAGCAGAGTGTTGATATTTTAAGGGAGGCTCATCTTGATTATCTTGTTCATATGCCGATGCAGCCTGAGAACTATCCGAGAATAAATCCGGGAGATAATGCGCTGCTAATTAATATGAGCGATAGCAAGATAAGAAATCTTACCGAAGAGGCAATTAAAAAGATACCCGGGGCAATCGGTGCCAATAATCATATGGGTTCGGCATTTATTCAAAATAAAAACAAGATGCAGGCGTTTCTTGCCGTTTTAAAGGAGCATAATCTGTTTTTTCTGGATAGTGAAACAACATCGAAAACCGTCGGTTGGAAGCTGGCTAAATATGACGGAGTGGGTTTTGCAAGAAGAGACATATTCCTTGATAATGTTAAAAATCTCAGATATATAGAGAATCAACTGTTTAAGGCTGCCAACTATGCGAAGCTTCACAAAGTTGCAATTGCCATAGGACATGATAATCCTATAACCGAAGAGGCGCTTGCTGAAACCAAAGATGAGCTTTCAAAACAGGTTGATTTTGTTGAAGTAAAAACGGTTATAAATAGTCATATAAGATGAAAATTCTTGCCATCGATACCTCCTGCGACGATACATCCGCAGCACTGATAGCAGAGAATCGGGTTTTATCAAATATAATCAGCTCTCAGGATGCCATACACAGCAGATACGGCGGGATTGTGCCTGAGATAGCTTCAAGAACACATTTTTTGAACATTGCCGCAACGGCAAAGCGCGCGCTTTCTGAAGCAGATGTTTCCTTTGATGATATTGATAAGATTGCTGTGACAAAAGGACCGGGATTGTTGGGTTCGCTTCTGGTCGGTCTTTCCTATGCAAAAGGACTGGCGTATCGATTTAAGAAAAGATTGATAGGCATCAATCATCTCGAAGGACATCTCTATGCGCCTTTTATTGAAAAAGAGGTTAAATATCCGTTCATAGGTCTTGTTGTATCAGGCGGGCATACATCCATATACAAGGTTTTAGGCAACGAAAAAATAGAGCTTTTGGGAACTACTCGCGATGATGCGGCGGGAGAATGCCTTGACAAAACGGCAAGACTTTGGAATCTCGGGTATCCTGGCGGCAAGGCGATTGACCGGGTAGCCGCCAAAGGAGATCCTGGCAGGTTCAGCTTTCCCAGAACCGCTCTGGCTGACGGAAGTTTCAGCTTCAGCGGCTTGAAAACCGCAGCAATAATGTTTAGCAAAAAATATAGCGATAAGATTAAGGATATGATGCCTGATGTTGCAGCGAGTTTCCTGGAAGCTGTTGTTGACACATTGGTTATCGGGGCTGTTGCCGCCTGCAAAGCTGAAAAAATTGAGCTTCTTGCGGTTTCCGGAGGTGTATCGGCAAACAGAAGGCTCAGAACAAAACTTTCAGCAGCTTGCAGGGAAAACGGTATAGAGCTTCTGATGCCTGAGGCGCGATTTACAACCGACAATGCCGCAATGATCGGTTTTGTGGCATCTATGAAAGGGTATGACAAAAACTGGACAAGACTCAACGCATCAGCAGTAGCTTCGATATGAAAAAGGTTGTTTTGGTCGGCAAGGCAAATGTCGGTAAATCCACCCTTTTTAATCTTCTGACGGGGAAAAATATAGCCATTGTCGGTAACACGGCAGGTCTGACCAGGGATCTGATAACAGCTCAGGCAAAGATGGGAAATCGCGCCGCAATCCTGATTGATTCTGGCGGATTGGGCGAGAAGTTTACCGAGCAGGTAAGTGCCAAAAGAGATCAGGCTATAGAGCAGGCTGATAAGATTGTCTTTATATGCGATGCAACCGGCAGATTTGATGATGAGGACGAAAAGATATACAAAAAGGTTTTGCAATCAAAAAAGCCGTTTATATCGGTGCTTAACAAGATGGATAACCGGCTTCAAATTATCGACAAGAGTTTTTACAGGCTTGGCAATTTTTATAAGATCTCTGCCAAGCAAAAACGGATAGGAGCGATTTCGGAGTTTATATTTGAAGATTCCTCACATCAAGAAGAGCCAGTAGCCTATAAAGTGGCTGTCGTAGGAAGACCAAATGCCGGAAAATCCTCGATTATCAACAGAATATTGAACAGGGATCAGAATATCGTCTCCGATATTGCCGGAACAACGATTGATACTATCGATACCCTTATAAAAACAGCTTACGGCAATTTTATACTTATCGATACGGCAGGGCTGACAAGAAAAAAGAAAGATCTGAACTGGGAGATTGCAAAGGCAAAGGCGCTTTCCATGATAGCCGCATCCAGGATAGTGATGCTTATATTTGATGTCGCAGAAGGGATTACCAAAGAGGATAAGTTGATTATCTCAAATGTCGTGCATAACAAAAAAGGACTACTTTTGGTGGCAAATAAGATCGATAAGATTGATTCCGGCAGCGAGGCTTATCGGAAATATTTCCGGGCTCAATACAGGTTTCTTTCTCATTATCCGTTGGTTGTAACAAGCGCCATTAAGGGAGGCAACCTCGGCAAAATAGCCAAAAAACTCAAAGAGACAGCCGAATCGCTCGAACGTAAAATATCTAAAAAGGAACTCGAGCGTTTTTCAGATAAGTATCTTGGAAAGATAAGAGCATCATATATCTATCAAAAAAGCGAGTCGTATCCTCTGTTTGTAATAAAGACGCAAAAAGGGTATAATAGCAGAAGCACGGCGTATATAAAAAACCGACTTTATGAAGAATTTAACTTTTACGGAGCTCCCCTTGAGGTCAGGATTATAAAAAAGGAGAAGATGCAATGAAACATTTTTTGAGACTTTCGGATTTATCAAAAACCGAGCTCGATGAAATAATTGAGCGTGCAATCGGGATAAAAAAAGACCGGATTTCAGATAAAATGAGAGGAAAAACTTTGGGGCTTCTATTTGAAAAACCCTCAACCAGAACAAGGGTTTCTTTTGAAACAGGCTTCTATCAGCTTGGAGGCAACTGCGTTGTGCTGACTCCTCAAACAAGTCAGCTATCTCGCGGTGAAACCCTTGAGGATACTGCAAAGGTTCTCTCAAGATATCTTGATATGATAGCCATAAGAACCTTTGCTCACAAAAGAATTGAGCAGTTTGCACAAAACGCCTCAATTCCGGTGATAAATGCCCTGACCGATATTACTCATCCGTGTCAACTTCTGGCTGATATTATGACTCTTGTTGAGAAAAAAGGAGAAGATTTGGAATCTATGAAGGTTGCTTATTTTGGAGACGGAAACAATATGGCAAACAGTTGGATCGAAGCTGCTTGCATATTCGGATTCTCTCTTTGCGTGGCAACACCGTCTGATTTTGCCCCTAATGCAGCGATTTTGTATCAGGCAATAGAGCATTCAGACGGTAAATCCAATATCGAGATTACCGATAACCCTAAAAAGGCAGCCAAAGATGCCGATCTGCTTTATACCGATGTATGGGAAAGCATGGGGCAAAAAGAGGACAGTGAAAAGCTGCTTGATTTAAAAAGATTTCAGGTTACCGATGAGCTTGCCAGTCTTGCAAAACCGGATTTTCTGTTTATGCATTGCTTGCCTGCTCATATAGGAATGGAGGTTGCCGAATCGGTGTATAGGGGCAGTCATTCGGTAATATATCAGGAGGCTGAAAACAGGTTGCATGCGCAGAAGGCGCTTATGCTCAAACTTATGGAATTAAATTATTAGGAGAGTATGGTATGGAAAAGATTAAAAAGGTTGTGCTTGCCTACTCAGGCGGTCTTGACACATCTATAATCGTAAAATGGCTCAAAGACAAATACGGATGCGAGGTGATATGCTATACAGCCGATCTCGGACAGAACGAACCGTTAGCCCCGATTAAGGAAAAGGCTCTCAAAACCGGAGCATCAGCCGCTTATGTCGAGGATCTTCAGGAAGAGTTTGTGGAGAACTTTATACTGAAAGCTATAAAAGCCAATGCGCTTTATGAGGAAAAATACCCTATGGCAACCGCACTCGGGCGTCCGCTTATTGCGGAAAAACTGGTTGAGATAGCTCACAGGGAAGGCGCTGATGCAATCTGTCACGGGTCAACCGGAAAAGGCAACGATCAGGTGCGTTTCGAGGTATCTGTTGGGGCGCTTGATCCTGATATTAAGATTATAGCACCGCTTAGAAACTGGGAACTCAAATCAAGAGACCAGGAAATTGAGTATGCAAAGCGCTGCGGAATAGATATACCTATCACGAAAGCATCCCCGTACAGCATAGACAAAAATATCTGGGGAATTGCAATTGAATGCGGGGTTTTGGAAAATCCTATGAACAGG
>JALWSW010000008.1 GCA_027080125.1 Campylobacterales bacterium
TTACCGGTTTCACAGGCGATCAAATACTTTCCTGTGAACCGGCGAAAGAGCTTATAAAACTTCTTGCAGAAGAAACCGCAATAGTTGCAAGAAAAAAAGGGCTTGAGTTTGAGGAATTAAACGATCCGGCGGGCTTTGCCCTAAAGGCACTGGCAGGAGTAAAAGACAATAAAATCTCAATGCTTCAGGATATAGAAGCAGGACGCAGAACCGAGATTGACACATTAAACGGATATATCGTAAAGATCGGAAAACAGCTTGGCGTCGAAACACCGTATAATCGCGCTATTACCCTTGTAATAAAAGCAATTGAGCAAAAAATATTATGGAATAAGAAAGCCAAGGAGAAAGACAGATGAATAACGCTTCTTTTGTAGAAAAAAATGCCAGAGTATATGCCGAAAAGCCGGCGATAATAACCAAAAACGGGTATCTTAGCTACTCTGCCTTAAATTCACTTTCCAACAGAATTGCGAACTATCTAATAAAAAACGGTATCAAACCGGGAGATAATGTAGCTATATTTTCAACAAATAATGAACAGTTTTTATACGCCTATTACGGCATACAGAAAATGGGGGGAGTTGCCGTTTCTATAAATTTTCTTCTCCAGAAAAACGAGGTAAAATATATACTTAACGATTCCCGCGCAAAGCTGATTTTTGCAGAAGAGAGTCTAGCTGAACAACTTCCGGACAAAAGCGAAACCTGTCTTAAGGAGATTATCTGGTTTAATAAATCTAAAAGCGGTATAACCGGGATTCCTGAAAATGATTCTTTTAAATCCATTTATCGTTTGCCTGATGATCCGGCATCAATCATATACACCTCCGGCACAACCGGAGAACCAAAGGGAGTAGTCCTTTCTCACGCAAACATAATAAGCAACAGCTACGCAACCATCCATCATACAAGGATCTTGCCTGATGACAGACTTATCTGCTTCCTGCCGCTTTTTCATTCATTTGCTCAAAACTTTATTGCCAACAGCACCATAAGCTGCGGCGCCACTCTCGTTTTGCATAAGAAATATGAGCAAGATGAAGTTCTTTCGCTTGCAAAAGAACATAATGTTACTCGATTTTATGCGGTACCTACAATCTATATAAAACTTCTCAATACCCCCGGTTCAATAGATTATCTCAGCTCGCTTACATATTCGTTTTCAGCCGCATCAAGCCTGCCGGTTGAGGTTATCAAAGAGTGGAAAAAACAGACCGGGCTCACGATGAATGAGGCGTACGGACTGACAGAATCATCTCCGTTTGCAACATACAACCACGAATTCAAACATAAGGTGGGCTCTGTCGGTACCCCCATCGAAAATGTAGATATAATCATCGCAGATGAGAACGGTAATTCTTTGGAAACCGGCAAAGAGGGTGAGATTTTAATCAAGGGACCGAATGTGATGCTCGGATACTTCGGCAAACATGAAGAAACGGCGAAAACGCTTAAAAACGGCTGGCTTCATACAGGTGATGTTGGAAAACTGGATGACGAGGGGTATTTATATATCGTAGACAGAACAAAGGATATAATAAACTCAGGCGGTGAAAAGATCTCACCGCGGGAAGTGGAAGAAGCGCTGTATCAAAACGATTGCGTGCAGGAATGTTCGGTGGTCGGGATGCCTGATAAAATCTATCAGGAGTCGGTATTGGCATACGTTGTGCTCAAAGAGGGAAAAGATATCAGCGAAGCCGAGCTTATAAAATTTTGTAAGGAGAGAATAGCTCATTTCAAAGCACCAAAGAAAATCAGATTTACAGATGCGCTTCCAAAAAATGCAACGGGAAAGATTCTGAAAAGAAAATTAAGAGAACAAGCAAAAAAGGAGTTTTCATAAAATAGGAGGAGATAATGAGAGATGCATGTGTGATAGCAGGAGGACAATCCAAGTGGGGCTACAGAGATGCCACGCTTATCGAGCTTTTTCAGGAAGCTGGAAAGGCATGTTTCGATGACAATCCAAATATAAAACCGGCTGATATCGATGGCATTCTTGTTGCATCGGCAACTTCAGAACGCCTGGGAAGACAAACTCACTTGGCACCGATGGTTGCCGAATATCTCGGTATAAAAACTCGCTCGGTATGCGCAAGAGCAGAGCTTTTGTGTGGAAGCGGAAGCTCTGCAATAATACTTGCAGCAGGTATGATAAAAAGTGGTATGGCAGAGACCATAATGGTAATCGGAGGAGAAAAACTGTTTACACCTCAGAGGTGGGAAACATTCTACAGTCAGCTTGGAAGTGTGGATCATGATTGGGACGGAGCCCAAGGCTTGGGATTGCCGCCCTCGTTGTTTTCAATAATATTTCAGCAACACTCCGATTTATATGGAACGACCGAAGAGCAGTTGGCAATGGTAAGCGTAAAAAACAGAAGAAACGGCTTAAACAATCCAAAAGGTCAGTTCAGAAAAGAGATAACATTAGAGGAGGCTATGAGCGCAAAACCGGTTGCGGTTCCTTTAAAGCTATACGATTGCTGCCCTGTTACCGACGGAGCTGCTGCAGTAATCCTGACATCGGATTCAACAGCAAAAGATTTTACCGATAAACCGCTTGTAAAAATTATAGGCACCGCCCAGGCAACGGAAAGCAACAGCATATCCAACAGAGGAAGTTGGAGCACCTGGAGCGCTCTGAAAACCGCAGCTTCCACCGCATACTCCAGAGCCGGCATTACCGCCGATGATATAGATGTTGCTCAAACACATGATTGTTTTACAATTTCAGAGATAATAGAATATGAGGATCTCGGCTTTTGCGAAAAGGGCGAAGGAGGCAGTTTCGTCGAAAAAGGATTATCGGATTTCGGAGGCAAGGTTGCCGTCAATACCGATGGCGGATTGTTAAGTTGCGGTCATCCGTTCGGCGGAACCGGAATAAGGCAGGCAATAGAGATTACAAAACAGCTAAGAGGCGACGCAGCGCATCAGGTAGAAAATGCAAAATACGGGCTTACTCACAACTTGAGCGGCGCAGTGGTTGCGCATACAATTGTTATATACGGGAGGGATTAGATGGAAACTCAGTTTAATAGTCTGTATTCGGTTATACTTGATACATACCCGCTGGAGGGTAAACAGCTTACGAAGATATGGAAGTTTTTTGAACATCTGAAAGAGGGACGACTAACCACAACAAAATGTGTCAAATGCGGCAAGGTAAGCTATCCGCCGAGAATCTTATGTCCTGACTGCCTCTCTGAAGAGCTGGAATGGGTCGATCTGCCAACAAAGGGAGTAGTTGAATATTTTACTGAACTGAAGGCAGGAATTCCGGTAGGGTTTGAAAAACCGTTAATACATGCATACATAAGGCTCTCCGATTCTTTCCACATACTATCAAAAATCGTAGGTGTTAAATCGATAGATGATATTCGCAAGGGCGATAAAGTAAAACTCAAAGTGTTCGATGTTCCTTCGATTCCGGCTGAAATCGGAAGAGAAAAGATTAACATAGATCGGGTTTATTTTGCTTTCGAACCGGATGATTGATAACTGCTCGGCAATTTTGGATGAGTTTAGGACTATAAGAAAAACTCCTGAAACCTATCTCAAAAATATCGACAAACCGATTATCGGCTACTTCGAAACGTATGTCCCGGAAGAAATAATAGCAGCCGCAAACATGCATCCTTTGAGAATCTCTCCTGATAACGCTCCGATTACAATAGGGAACTCAAAGATAGAAAGCTTTGCCTGTCCGGTATCAATAAATTTCCTTGATCAGCTTCTTTCCGGTAAACTCAGCTTTTTGCAAGGGGTAATCTTTTCGAGATATTGCGATTCTATGCGGGGCGTAGCTGACATCTGGCAGGAAAACAGAGGCAAGAGCTTTTATCATTTTATCCCCTACCCTACTATAGCAACCTCCGAATCAATAAATTTCCTCTCCGATGAATTAGAAAAACTTGCTGAACATATCTCCGATTACTTTAATACAAAAATTAGTGAGGAAGCGATAACTGAAGCTATAAGAATTTCAAATAAAAAACGTCTTGCCGTTCTCAAATTTTACGATCTTGTTAAAAAAGGAGAGCTTTTGATAAGCTCATCGGACTTCTTTGCGATTGTTTCGCTTGCAACAATTATGGATAGCATCGAATACACGGAAAAGCTTGAACGGTTTATTGACCAATACGAACCGGTAAGCAATCAAAACTTCGGCAGTAATATAAAAGTCGCCGTATCGGGAATTATGCTCGAATCTATGCAGTTTTTTGAAACTATGGATAAGGTAGGCTTGAGAATGACAGTAGATGACCTTATGTTCGGCTCACGGGCGTTCAAAGGGCTTATCAGCAAAGAAAAAGCCGGGCTATATCAGGCAATAGCAAAACGCTATCTGAACAAGGTTCCCTGCTCGGTAAAGGGTAATTTAGATCTCAGAATAGATGAGCTTGTTAATGATTGCAGGGAATCGGGAACAAAAGGCGTGATATTCTATATTGTAACATTCTGTGACTCGGAAGAGGCGGAATATCCCATACTCAAAAAAAGGCTGCTTGAAAAGAAAATACCTGTGATAGCAATTGAAGGAGGTTACAGAATCAGCTCAACCGGACAACTTCTTACACGTCTTGAAGCGTTTGCAGAGCAGATTGGAGAACGATTATGAGGCTGGAAGCAACAGGAAATCTTAAAAAACTGATTTCAGGATACTACAGCGACCTGAAAAAATACGCAGATTCCGGTAAACCTATTGCATGGGTAAATGTTGGAATTCCGTGTGAAATCTTTTATGCCATGGATATTTTCCCTTTCTATGTTGAAAACTATGGCGCAATGCTCGGGGCAAGAAAAGAGGCGGTGAAATATTCAAAATTTGCCGAAACCGACGGGGTAAGCAAACATACCTGCTCGTATCTGAGAAGTACATACGGAAGTCTGCTTTCCAAAGAAGGACCTATCGGCAAGCTGCCTGAACCCACTATCCTGGTTGAGACAAGCAATTCATGCGTAACCGTTCTTTCATGGTGGAGACTTATCGAAAAGGCAACCAACGTGCCTTGTTTTCTTTTTGACTCTCCGATGGTCGAATATGAATCAAGCGGTAATCATCTTGCCTATCAGGTATCAGAAACCAAACGGATGATTCGATTTCTTGAGGAGAAAACCGGGAAAAGGTTCGATCTGAATCGTCTTAAAGAGGTTGTGAAGATTTCAAACGAAGGAAAACGGCTGTGGCGAGAAACTATGGAGCTCAGAACCAATCATCCTTCTCCTTTGACCGGAGCAGATCTGTTTACTCATATGTTTCCGATGGTGGCGCTGCGCGGAACGGAACAATATCTGGAACATTTGCGGATGCTATATAAGGAAACAAAGGAGCGAATAAAAAGAAAGGAGTTTCCCGTAGCAAAGGAAAAACATCGTTTTTTGTGGGACAATCTTCCGATCTGGCATGATCTGAGACTATTTGAAGAGCTTGCAAAAAAGGGAATAAACTTTGTAACCGATACATACACTCAAGCCTGGGGTGATAAATTTATGGGCGAGGTATCCCTTGATGATCCGATAAAAGGGCTGGCATACTATACCGGCGGAGGATTTCTAAATGTTCATATCAAAAAACGCCTTGCGGTTCTGCTTGATATAATAAAACTGTATGATGTTGACGGAGTTGTATTTCATGCCGACAGAAGCTGCAAAAGCTATTCCCTGATTCAGGTTCAGCTCGCAGACCAGTTGAGGCAAAACGGTATTCCTTCTATTATAATAGAAGCAGACCATAACGATACAAGGGATTATAATAGAGACAGCATAATAGCAAGAATAGAAACACTATCAGAAATGGGGGAACGATGAGTAACCGGACTTATACAAAGATAGATGGAAATATCGGATATCTTGTTTTAAACAGGACTCCGGCAAACGCAATCAACAGGCAGTTTGTAGAGGAGATATCAAATCGGTTTGATGATTTAGCAGGTAGCAGCGAAATCGATGTTATCGTTATCTCAAGCGGCCTTCCGAAATTTTTTGCCGCAGGAGCTGATATCGATATGATACTGAAATTCAGCCAATCCGAATCGGAAGAAACAACCAGATTTTTTCAAAGCAGCTTCAACAAAATAGCTCGATCAAGAAAGCTGACAATTGCCGCCATAAACGGTTTTGCGCTTGGCGGAGGATTCGAGCTTGCCCTTGCCTGTGACTACAGAATAGCAGCAAACGGAAAATATCTGTTGGGACTTCCGGAAACAACGCTGGGTATTATACCCGGAGCAGGCGGAACGCAACGGCTTGCTCGCTTGATAGGGGCTCACAATGCGTTTAAGATGATATCAGAAGGAGCAAGTGTGCCGCCGGAAAAAGCGCTTGAGCAAGGGATAATAGATGAGCTGAGCAAAACTGAGAATTTTGATGAGTTTGTCAAAGGTTTTGCAACAAAGATTGCAAAAGGCGCCATAAGGGCAAAGGAATTTGCAAAAAAGGCAATACTATCGGGAATCGAAAAACCGATTGAAGAAGGACTTGAAGAGGAACTGAAGGCGTTTTTGGCTGCGTTTGCAACTGAGGACGCCAAAGAAGGACTGAAAAGTTTTTTGGAAAAAAGAAAACCGAATTTTAAAGGAAGATAGGAGGAAAGATGTTTAAAAAGGTTGCGGTATTCGGAACAGGCAGTATGGGAAGCGGTATTATTCAGACCGCTGCGATGAACGGACTAAAGGTTGTTGCAATTGATGCTCAGCCGGCCTCTATTGAGAGAGGAAAAAAGATTATAGAAAAAAGCCTTGCACGCTTTGAGAAGAAGGGAAAGTTAGCCGAAGCGGTAAATGAGATAACCGACAGAATCGAGTTTACAACCGATATTCAAAAAGCATCAGATGCAGAATTTGTATTTGAGGCTGTTTTTGAAGATATAGGCGTCAAATCGGAGCTTTATAAAAAAATCAACGATATCGTTCCGAAAACTGCGGTTTTTGCATCCAATACTTCAAGTCTGTCGATGACCGAACTTGCAAAGGCAAGCGGAAGAAGCGAAAATTTTATCGGAATGCACTTTTTCAATCCTGTTCCGATGATGAAACTTGTTGAGATTATTCCTGCGCTTCAAACGGCAAGCTCAACCGTTGAAACCGCAAAGGAGATGGCAAAAATTCTCGGAAAAACCGCCGTTGTATGTAAGGACACCCCCGGATTTATAGTAAACAGAATCCTGGTACCCTATATGCTCGAGGCTGCAAGAGTATATGACGCTCAGATAGCAACACCCGAGCAGATAGACACCGCAATGAAGCTTGGAGCAGGCGTTCCTATGGGACCGCTTGAGCTGATGGATTTCACAGGGGTTGATATTGCATACTTTGTAGGAAATATTCTGTATGATGAAACAAAAGATAAAAAATTCCTTCCGCCAAATATTATGGCTAAGATGATACAGGCGGGATGGCTCGGCAGAAAAACCGGAAAAGGCTTTTACGACTACAGCAATAAAGATTAAAAAATAGGGGGAGTGAATGATTTTTGATGAAAACGAACTGCTTAGCGGGGAAAAGTTAAAAAAGCTTCAGTTGGAAAGATTGCAGAAAACCGTAAAAAATGTCTATGAAAATGTTGCTTTCTATAAAAACGCATTTGAGAAAAAAGGGGTCAAGCCGGATGATATAAAATCGCTTGAGGATATTACAAAACTGCCCTTTACTACAAAGCAGGATTTAAGAGACAACTATCCTTACGGGATGTTTACCGTTCCTATGGAAAAAATCGTCAGAATTCATGCCTCAAGCGGCACAACCGGCAAACCGACCGTCTGCGGTTATACACAAAACGATATAGAAACATGGTCTATATTGATGGCAAGGGTATTTGCCGCAGCAGGGGTAACCAAAAACGATATAGTTCAAAACGCATACGGATATGGCCTTTTTACCGGAGGTCTCGGGGCTCACTACGGAGCAGAAAAACTTGGAGCGGCAGTAGTTCCGATATCCGGAGGCAATACAAAAAAACAGATTCAACTGCTGGGTGACTTTGGCTCCACATGCCTGACATGCACGCCGTCGTTTGCACTATATCTATATGATGCCGGAAAAGAACTGGGGGTTGATTTTTCAAAACTGCCGTTGAAGGTCGCAATACTTGGAGCAGAACCCTGGAGCGAGGGGATGAGAAAAGAGATAGAGGAAAAACTTTCTATTGATGCAATAAACCTTTACGGACTCTCTGAAATTATAGGACCAGGGGTTTCGTTTGAGTGCATAGAGGAAAAAAGCGGAATGCATATCAACGAAGATCATTTTATTGCAGAAATTATTGATCCGGCAACCGGAGAACAACTTCCTTACGGATCGAAAGGGGAACTGGTAATAACAACCATAACAAAAGAAGCATTCCCGCTGATACGATACAGAACAAAGGATATAACCGTTTTAAGCGAACCTGCCAAATGCAGCTGCGGCAGAAGTTTTGCCAAAATGGCAAGGGTAACCGGAAGAAGCGATGATATGCTGATTATAAGAGGGGTAAATGTATTCCCAAGTCAGGTTGAGGATGTAATCACCAAATTCAGTTCACTTTCAGGACATTATCAGCTGGTAATAAAAAGGGAAGGACGACTAGATACGCTTACCATAGAGGTAGAGGCAACCGATGAGTTTGCAAGATCAGTCGGTTCGGTGGTTATGTCTGATGGAACCGAAGCGCTTGCCGTAACACATGAGAAGGTTGAAGCTTTAAAACATAATCTCAAAAAGGATATAAAAGACCTCATAGGGGTTACTACAGAGGTAAAACTGTTTATGCCTAAAACTCTTCCGAGGTTTGAAGGAAAGGCAAAAAGAGTTATAGATAAAAGAGTCATATAACAGGGATTGTAAATGAAAAAACTTTTATTGGGAAATGAAGCTATTGCCAGAGGTGCTTATGAGGCTGGTGTTAAGTTTGCAACCGGCTACCCCGGAACCCCCAGCACCGAGGTGCTTGAATCGATAAAGCAGTATAAAGAGGTGATCACCGAATGGGCGCCAAATGAGAAATGCGCACTTGAGGCAGCAGTAGGCGCATCTATTGCCGGTTCGCGAACTCTTGTGACCATGAAGCATGTAGGACTTAATGTTGCCGCTGATGCTTTTTTTACGCTTTCCTATACCGGTGTTAACGGAGGGGTTGTTATATTGAGTGCCGATGATCCTGGAATGCACTCCTCTCAGAACGAACAGGATAACAGGTGGTATGGACTTGCTGCAAAAATACCGGTTTTAGAACCCTCTGACAGCGGAGAATGCCTCAGTTTTACAAAGCTTGCCTTCCGTATCAGCGAACAATTTGATACTCCGGTTCTGATAAGAACAACAACGGTTATAAGCCATTCAAGAAGTATTGCGGAGATAGACGAGAGAAAAGATGTAAAACTGCGTTCCATCGAAAAAAACTGGCGAAAATACACTATGCTTCCGGCAAACGCGCTGCTCAGAAGACCGCTGGTTGAGAAAAAGATAGAAGATATCTCTGTCTATACAAAAAATTCAGAGATAAATTGCATAGAATACCATGACAGATCACTGGGCATCATAACCTCCGGGGCAAGCTTTCAGTATGCGAAAGAGGCTTTTCCGGAGGCTTCAATTTTGAAACTTGGCATCACCTATCCGCTTAACAAAG
>JALWSW010000009.1 GCA_027080125.1 Campylobacterales bacterium
GAGGCAAGCTGGGAAGATGAGCGGTTGATGTCGGCAGCGGCGTTGTTTGTATTTTTTGCGGCACTCTCAAGCGGACCGACTACATACTTGCCCTGATAGCGCCAAATCGCCAAGGCAGTTATTACGGTAAGAGCAAAAAGAAACAGCTGAATTATAAAAACAATGCCTGCATCACTTTTTTTTGCAAAAAGTCCTGTGGCTTCATTAATTGTTTTAAGTAATGATAGGTTTGTATTATCTATTGCGTTGATGGCTGCGGCTGCCTCGGATGAATCGGGATTGTTTATGATGATATCCAAGTTTTTTTTGAATGTTTTCCATTTATCTTGAACCTCCAATAACTTTTTTCCAATCTTTGAATCGGTATTTGCGTTAAGGTCAATGCTTTTATCACCGCCTATCAAACCAAGCAAAACCTTGTCAAAGAGCTTTTCATCTGCTATCAGCGCCTTTTTTATCCGCTTTCTCTGTTTGCTGTTTTTAATTCGCAAAATATCCATTGCATTTTTGCTTATTCTCTGAGTAAGCATACGTTGACGTCCTGCCAGATTAACCACATGAGTGCTGTATTCGATTTTTTTTACGCTGATATAAACGATGATTGTGGAAATCAATGAAATTGCTACGAACACCAATAGCACCGTTGTGAATTTCGTCCTAAGTGATGTCTTTTTACGCATACAACCTCCTTTTCATATAATCATATATAATAAATTTAAATTAATATTTCACTTAATATAGCTTGCAGGTTCTTTATTTCAACTGTTTTTAAGTTTTCCAACAATCATATTGCTTTTTGCCCTGAAGAGGAATCTGTTATTATTTATTGTTCAGCTTTGGATTTTTGAATACGGCGTCTATTTTTATATATTCCGATTTTGATAGTTTATTGCTTAAGGCTGCAGTGTAGTATTTCATCATCTTGTCTTTATTGCCTTTTATCTGCTCAAGAAGACCCAAACCGAAATATCCTTCTTCGTTTCTGGTTTCCGAAAGCGTTGTCTTGTAAAACTCAAGATATGCATTTTTGTAATCTCCTGTCAATAAAAGCAGCGCTCCGAGCCTTGTATGATAACCTACGCTGTTTTGGCTTATATCATCATAAAAAGAGCTAATGGCTTTTTTATAGCGCTTGAGCTTGTAAAGCAGATATCCTTTAATATATCTGAGATAGAAATTTTTCGGATACAACTGTATATAATCTTCTGTAATTTTTAGCGCACCTTGGTAATTATCAAGATTAGATAGTTTATAGGGAACACCTTTTGCCTTTCCGGTGGTTTTTATGTTATATATCCATAATGCGGTTTTTTTGATTTTAAGCCATTTTTCCGATAAAAATGAGGGTTTTTTGCCATCTAAAGCATCAGCTAATGATTTCAGGCTATTGATTTCATCCGAAGAAGAATTTTTGTATTTTGTTTTCAGAATATCCTGAAATGTTGATTCCATAGCGCGAGCCTGCTTATAATTGCCTATCTGAAACTCTGCAATTTCGCCCAAAAGATATTGCAAAGGAAAATTTGGATATCTTTTAACCGTTTTTTTGATAATTTTGAGCGCATTTTCCGGCATTCCGTGTTTTATCAGCACAAGAGAAAGATTAAACGAAATTATCGGGTCCTCAGAAGCTTTTTTGTGTGCTGCCTCAAGCAGGCTTAAAGCTTTCTCAAGCTTTCCGGCTGCATAGTATATGTTAGCTTTTTTCGCAGCGGTAATTGCCTCATACCAGTTTGCGCCTTTTCGAAGGCTTCCGATGACAAGCTTGCTTATGCCTACTGCGTTGTAAAGTTTGGCAACGATTATAGGATTTCTATTTATGCTTATCTTCAGAGGCATAATGGTTTTTGAAAGCTTTTCGTTAATCAAAGCATCGACAAACCTTATTTTTATTTTTTTTTCATTAAAGATGGGATAAGGTAATATTTCAATGAATTTCGGAATATTCCAGTTTTTTGGCAGTTTACTTAGGATCTTGTAAGCGGTAACGGGATTATTGAGCCTGAGATATGATACGGCTTTTATATAGTTGATAGTGGGTGTATGAAATCCTTTTAGGTAAGCAATGGCGGTTTTCGGCTTGCCGGTCTCAAAGTAGAGCATTGCGAGATTGTTTTTTGCCATAATATCTTTGGGATTCAGAAACAACGCTCTTTTGAAATATACTTTGGCAATCCGGTATCTTCCCGCTATTGTATGTATGGTGCCAAGAATATCATTTAATGCGATGTTATCGATAAAGCGTTCCGTATCTATATCTTTTGCCTCATCAGATGATTTTTCATAGTTTTTCAGATATAAATTCAAAGCTGCCCGAAGTGCGAGTATATAATCTTTGTCTTTAAGATGGACGGCGGCTTGCTTTACCAGATCCATTGCTTTTT
>JALWSW010000010.1 GCA_027080125.1 Campylobacterales bacterium
AGTTGAGGCAGGAATTCCTGAGGATGACCCTCGTAACCCTGCTGTTATAGCTGATAACGTTGGTGATAATGTAGGCGATTGTGCCGGCATGGCAGCTGATGTATTCGAGTCGTTCACCGTTACGCTCGTTGCTTCTATGGTTTTGGGACATACACTCTTTGATAAACAGGGCACGGTAGGTTTTGCTACTATGTTTCCGCTCGTAGTTGCTTCGCTTGCCATCATATCCTCGGTTATAGGTGCGTTTTTTGCAAAAATTAAGGATAGCGATCCTGTAGTGAAAGGATTTTATAAAGCGCTCGGGGTAACATTTGTAATTTCTCTTGTTCTTACATGGTTTGCGACAAATCAGATGATGAACAATGTTGTGAAGTTTAATGGTTCTTATGTCTTGCCCATCAATCTTTTCCTTGCTGCCGCTATTGGCGAGATTGTTGCGGTTCTGTTACTTTTTGTAACCGACTATTTTACCTCAGACAGATATGCTCCGGTTAAAAGCATTGCCGATGCTTCAAGAACCGGACATGCCACAAATATTATCTCCGGAATTGCCGTAGGACTTAAAGCCCCGGTTGTTCCTGCAATCATATTTATATTTGCCATCTATTTTTCGTATCTTTTAGCCGGTCTGTATGGAATTGCAATTGCCGCAGCCTCTATGCTTTCACTTAGCGGTATAATTATCTCTATCGATTCATACGGTCCGATTTCCGATAATGCCGGAGGAATTGCAGAGATGGCTGATTTGCCAGAGAATGTAAGAGCTACAACCGATATTTTGGATTCCGCAGGCAATACAACCAAAGCGGTTACAAAAGGTTTTGCAATCGGTTCGGCTGTTATGGCGGCACTGGTGCTTTTTGCCGAGTATGTAAGAGCAGGACATGATATGGGTATTAGTTTTTCTTTTGATTTAACAGATCCGTACGTTATAATTGGTCTTCTTGCAGGGGGTCTGATGCCGTTCTACTTTACCGCCAAAGCTATGGAAGCGGTTGGAGTAGCCGGTGGAATGGTAGTAAACGAGGTAAGACGTCAATTTAAGGAAATCAAGGGCATAATGGAGGGAACCGCAAAACCTGAGTATGGCAAAGCCGTTGATATAGTTACAAAGGTTGCGCTTAAAGAAATGGTTATTCCGGGTCTTATGCCGGTTGCCATCCCTATTGTAGTATATTTGCTGTTTGGTTCTGTTGCGCTTGGAGCTTTATCGGTCGGTGTTATTATTACCGGTCTGTTTCTTGCAATATTTATGACAACAGGCGGAGGAGCCTGGGATAACGCCAAAAAGCTGATTGAGACAGGATTGCACGGTGGAAAGGGCTCTGAGGCGCATAAAGCTGCGGTTACAGGCGATACGGTCGGAGATCCTCTCAAAGATACAGCCGGTCCTGCTATCAATCCGATGATAAAGGTTACCAATATCATTGCCATACTTATACTGTTGACGGGATTTTAAATGAATAATCCCAAAAAAGGCGCATTACTGTATCAGGGCAAAGCTAAATCGGTTTACAAAACCGATGATCCTGATTATTTGATAATGCATTTTAATGATGACGCTACTGCATTTAACGGGAAAAAGCATGAGATTGTAGAAGGCAAAGGCGAGCTTAATCTCAGGATCTGCAAGAGGATTTTTGAATTTTTATCCGATAGGATTCCGATGGCATATGTTGAAACGCTCAATAAGAAAGAGATGCTTCAAAAAAATGTGGAGATTATTCCTCTTGAGGTGGTCGTAAGAAACAAGATTGCCGGAAGTCTGGCTAAGAGATTCGGGAAAAAGGCAGGAAGTGACCTGCCTTTTCCTGTAATTGAGTATTTTCTCAAGTCCGACGACCTTGACGATCCGCAGTTGACAAGAAGTCATATTGCCGCGTTTAATATTGCCAACAGAACTGAGATGGAAATCATAGAGGAGTTGGCTCTGCAAATAAATACGATACTGAAGCATTTTTTTTCTGTCAGGGGTATTGTTCTGGTTGATTTTAAGGTTGAATTTGGCAGATATTACGGCGATATTTTGCTTGCCGATGAGATTTCCCCGGATAGCGCAAGGCTCTGGGAAAAACAGGACGAAAGCGTGCTTGATAAGGACCGTTTTAGGCACAATCTGGGTGATTTAATTGAGGGATATAAAATTATTGCAAAACGGATTGGTGCGTGAAGATAAGAATTAATATTCATCTCAAAAGTGAGATACTTGATCCAGAAGGAAAGGCTATCCAGAAGGTAATAGAGCGTGCCGGATACGATAATGTAAAAAATGTTCGCGTAAGCAAAACTGTCGATATGGAAATAGAGGAAACCGGAGCAGATGCATTGCAGATAGCAACCGAAATTGCCGAGAAAATTCTTATAAACCCGGTAATACATGA
>JALWSW010000011.1 GCA_027080125.1 Campylobacterales bacterium
AAAAAACTGCAGCAATACGCTCTATCTATTGGATGAGCCAACCATCGGACTCCACAAAGCAGATGTATCTAAGCTGATAAATCTTTTGGATAGGCTTGTTGACAAAGGAAATAGTATTGTAATCATAGAGCATAACACCGATATTATATTACATTCCGATTATATCATAGATCTTGGTCCCGAGGGGGGCAACAACGGCGGTAGAGTCGTGGCATCCGGCACAGTAAGTGATGTTATAAAATCAAACGGATACACGGGAGTATTTTTGAAGGACTACATTAATCGTCTAAATGATAATGTACGCTAACTTTTCAATTTCGCATCAACGCCTTTGGATTATACCAGAAGATACTACGATTAATGAAGTGATATACGATAGATTTGTTCATTATTGAGAGCACTGAAAAGCAAACGGTGTCCGCTTAGAAAACCTGAACGCTGCTGGCAAGCCATTCCAAACAGCACTAAAATAAGAACTTTAAACGGAGGAAAAAAATTGAAAAAATTTGATAAAGGTAAAGTGTTAATCATCTCATTTTCTCATTTCACACATGATGTTTATAGCTCTTTTTTAGCCCCTATGCTGCCGCTTTTGATAAGCAAGCTCGGTATTTCTCTGTCAGAAACAGCTTTTCTGGATATAGTCAGGAGACTACCGGCTCTTTTTAATCCTCTGTTTGGTCTGATGGCTGAGAGAAGAGGAGTTAAGCTTATAGTGATATTAATGCCATCAGTGACAGCAATTTGTATGAGCTTTTTGGGGCTCGCCAATTCCTATATAGTGGCGCTGATTTTACTTTTCGTGGCTGGTATCAGTGCAGCACTTTACCATATACCAAGTCCTGTCATGATAAAAGAAGCCTCCGGCAACAGAATCGGAGTCGGTATGAGTTTTTTTATGGTAGGCGGTGAGACCGCAAGAACCGTCGGACCACTTTTAATCACTGCGGGAATCTCACTTTGGGGATTGGATGGAACTTATAGACTTGTGCCTTTTGGACTTTTATCATCCTTTTTGCTTTATTGGAAACTAAGAAATTTTGCTTCAAGATCGAATTTCAATAAGAAAAAAGAGAAAGGCGCTGCAAAAAACTTTTTAAAACGATACACTTTCTTTTTCGGTGTTCTCGGAGGTTTTATATTTTTTCAATCTGCTATGAAGTCAGCCTTGGTTTTATATCTACCTGTCTATTTGACACAAAATGGCTCAAGCCTTTGGTATGCCGGTATCTCGTTATCTGTTTTGCAATTTTTTGCAGTTCTGGGTACACTTTTTTCAGGAACTTATTCAGACAGGATTGGCAGATACAGAATGCTTTTTATTTCATCTCTGATCTCATCAATTTCCATGATTTTGTTTGTGCTTTACCGCGATGTATTGCTGTTTCCTCTCTTGGCAATTTTGGGGTTTTTTCTTTTTGCCACAGGACCGATTTTGCTTGCAAGCGTGCAAGATCTAAACTCGGGTATGCCAACTTTTGCAAATAGCATATACATGGCAGTAAATTTTGGCATTGGTTCTATAGCGGTATATATGATTGGACGATCGGGTGATATCATGGGTTTAAATAAAACTTATCAAGCAGTGGCGGCTTTGTCGTTTGGATGTATTGTGTCTGTATTTATGTTAAAAAAAGCGGCAAGGTATAAGTTATAGACCGCAACTCATTCAAAAATCTGTTTTTGTTTGCGTGGCGGTGTGCCTTGAAAGGATTACCGATAAGTATTACTATATTAAAAAAAGCAGGAGGTATAAAATGGCTGTAGTAAAAAAGACGGTTTCAATAACCGAGGAGATATACAAAGAGTCTGTGGGCTTATCAAAAAACTTCAGCCAAACGATAAACGAAGCATTAAAGGAATATATAAAGAAGAGGAAAAGGGAAAAATCTTATCGCTTGCAGGCAAGTTAAAAGATTTTGAAGAAGATGGTATGGAGTTTGTCGAAAGGATTAGAGAAAAAGACAAAGCCAATAGCAGAAAAGCAAAAAAATTGGGATGCATAATCGACACCGATATATGTATTGACTTACTGAAAGGGCAGAAGTTTGCTATAGAGTTGTTTGAAAATATCCTAAAAAGTGGATCGTATTTCATAAGCATTTTAACCTATTATGAACTATTGAAAGGGGCTTATGCTAAAGGGCAGCGTGATACTGTAGAAAACTTTGCAAGTTTGATTGATATACTTGCTATAAACGAAATAATCATAAAAATAGGCGCCATTTTTTAAGGGGTAATCTATTTCCGAAAAAGGTGTCCTTATCCAATTTCAGCGGAATATACAAATCAGAGCAGGTAGCGGTAAACTAAAGGCAAATAGATTTCAAAATTTTTCTTGACAAATAGAAAAATTCTTATATA
>JALWSW010000012.1 GCA_027080125.1 Campylobacterales bacterium
GACAGAAATAAGCGCGGGGCAGGCAGAAGCAGCCAGAAATGCAGGAATCAAAACTAAGCTCGGAACCAGAAATTTTGCAAGATTAGAATCAAAAATGGGAAAACAGAAATTGGTTGATGAGATGAAACATTATGAAGATAAGGGGTTAAGTCCTGATCAGGCGGTTAATCGTATTGCCGGAAGCGAGGCAATTGGTCAGATTGTTTCTACCGAAGCAATAAAAAAAGAACAGGAAAAATATGGTATAGACAGTATGGCAGAGACAAAAGTTTTTGGTTTTCAGAAACAGCTTGCCGATACAAGGAATGTAGATCGGATAGCCGGGGAAACAGGACAGACGCGAGATCAGGTACTTCAAGAAGAAGTTGCCGGATTTTCAGGCACAATAGGCGAAAAAGATGCAGAATTTCTGAACAGGGCAACGGGAAAAAATATATTTCATGCGGGACAATATGTTAATTGGAGATATAACCCTAAAACAGGTAAAATCTCGGTTGCAGAAGGTAAACATGGCACAAGCTATTCGGATTTGGATAATATTACCCTTCTTGGAGTTAAACATCCCGGTCTTGCTTACAATGGAGCTAAGCTTTTTGGGGGAGATGGTGTAAGTGGCGCAGGACTGAATATGAAATGGAACGGCTCGTATTGGGAAGTTACAGGTTCTTTGTCTAAAGGTGATTTGGTAAATATGGCGCATAGATTACACAAAACCAAGTTTGGTAAAAATTTACTAACTGATATAAGCAAAGGTGATTATAGTAGAGGAGCTTTTATTAGTGTAATAGCGGATAAAAACGGAAATATTAAAAAACTTAGTATGGATAATTTGCTTGCTGCAAAAAGCGGAAGTAGCGTTGACTACAAAAGCACGCATACAGGCGAAAGAAATTTTGAGTATTCAGACACTATTAAAGATAAAGGGCTTAGTCGTATATTAAGGAATGGATTTTCAGGGACAATATCAAAATCAGGAAGTTTTGAAATTATTAATGGAATTTTCAATCATGATGCGCTTGGAAAACTTATAAAAGCCGGTGTATTTGGTACAGGGAACGATCCTGCACGACTAACAGCGGAAAAAGCTTTTGCGGAAGGTAAAGGTAAAGGTTTGCAAGTAAATATGGTGGAAAATTCTGGAACCGGTGCATTCTACAATGTAAAAGGTAGCGATGTTAAGGCGGTAGATATAAGCAGTTCAGGGAATAGTAGTAAAAAGCTGGACGAAGGAAACTACACTTATAAAGGAAAGACCTATCAGTTCGGCAATGCTTTGGGAAGCAATCTCGAAGCATTCTTATCAGATCCAAACAATAAGGCAGCACAAGCTGAGTTTGAAAAATCGTACGCAGGTTTTTTGGAAGGGCATAGCGGTGATACGAATTATATCGATGCGCTGAATTCTTATGTTGCGACGGAAACAACTGGCATTGTGAGTAAGAAACTTGGGGTAAAGAGGCAGGCAGAAGGTAAAATTAACGGATCGGCAGGAGCAAAAACACCAGGCGGCAAAAGTGTTAGTGCCAAGGCTGGTGTTGATTTGACAAAACAAAGAACAGCCAAATTCAGACTCTACCTATGAGGAATTGAAACACGGAAGATGCGGTGGTAACTACGGACGATGATCTCAATTCAGACTCTACCTATGAGGAATTGAAACCAGCGTTGATTTTGAGTAATCCGCTTTTTATGTCATTTTCATTCAGACTCTACCTATGAGGAATTGAAACCTGATACATTTCATCAGTAACACCGTCAGTTAACACCATTCAGACTCTACCTATGAGGAATTGAAACATGATCACATAGGAACCTACTTTGGGCAAAGAAAAATTCAGACTCTACCTATGAGGAATTGAAACCGAAGGGTGTGCAGGGTATCTTGAAAACTGGCGGGCAATTCAGACTCTACCTATGAGGAATTGAAACAGTGACTCGAGGAGGAAAATGGAAACACTTGGATTGCCATTCAGACTCTACCTATGAGGAATTGAAACTGCGATAATTTTGTAAACCTTCATCTTCAACCTCCTTATTCAGACTCTACCTATGAGGAATTGAAACTGAAGGGTGCGCAGGGTATCTTGAAAACTGGCGAGCATTCAGACTCTACCTATGAGGAATTGAAACTCCGGTCGCTGATATATCAGATGAAATCCCTTTCCGATTCAGACTCTACCTATGAGGAATTGAAACATATAACTGGCAGAGTCTTTCGGCTCTGCCATAATTGATTCAGACTCTACCTATGAGGAATTGAAACAGCAAAATAACAAAACAGGAGGTAGAAATGAGGTATATTCAGACTCTACCTATGAGGAATTGCCCGCCTTCACAGAAGTTGTGGCGGATATAATATATGAGTTTATAATCTCCAAAATCCGTCGTAGCCTTGATAGCAGGAAAAACCCAACCTATACAAACTGAATATCGTCCTTTTTGTCCTGCCCGTAAACCAGCCGTTTTGTATATTTTGTTGTTCTGAATTGATAAGCAATCACCGAATCGCCCTCATTAACTTTTATAATTTTGTTAATCTCATAAATCAATTTTTCATATTTTGCTGTAGATATTTCACCTTCGAATACGGAATTTTGCACCCATTGAAGATACTTTCGGCAGATTTTCAGCATCTTGGCGCATCGCTTTTCGCCAACATCGTAATATAAAATTATAAACATTTCACCAATCCATCACAAACGGTTTATACTCTTTTTCGCCCAAAAAATGCTTTTCCAATTTATACAATTCAAGCCTTATAAGGCGGCGATAACTGACTTGTCTTTTCAAAGTCGAATGTTTTATCGTCTGCTTCAATTTCTCATCCATATATGTTAAAAATTTCTTTCTGCCTTTATCGTTGAGCACAATCCCCTTGAGCATTTTTTCAAAATCAGCAGGCGTAATTATGCCTTTATTTATCAATGCAAAAATTGTTCTATCACCAATAACGGGCTTGAAAATTTCAGCCACATCAAGATTGAGTGTGAATCTTCTGAAATTTGTCGAATGCAAAAATCCTATTCTCGGGTCAAGATGCGTCTGATAAATCTCACTGAGGCAATAAGTATAAATCATAGAATTTGAAAAACTGATCAGTGCATTTATAGAATCGGTCGGTGGGCGTCTGTTTCGCTCGGAAAATCTGAATGCATCGTTCTCGATTATGGCGTTGATACCCTGATAATAGGTCTGCTTTATCTGTCCTTCAATTGCCATAGACGCATCAATTCCGTTTTGCTTGTCAAGCTCAATCAATAAACGCTCTATTTCAGATATCTGACTGCCAAGCGTTTTGCCTCGTCTTTCATAATATTTTAATATTTTAAGGCAATTTTTTGCCGCTCCTTCGATAAATCTTTTAGCAATAAAAACCCTTTTCTCACTGTCCATATAATAGGCGGCCTGCTTTAATATCATAAAACCGGAGTTGTAATGCTCGCGCGGATAGAAACTGCCGGCATAATAATCGTAATAGTTGAAGTAATGCAGAATAATCTCTTTTTGGGCAAGAAAATTCAGCATTTTCGTATTAAGATCGATTTCGCCAAAGGCAAATATCTCTTTTGTATTTTCAACAGGAATAAATTTTCTAACGCCTTCCTCATTTTCAAAAAAGAGCGTATTATCTTTGCGCTTTAACCTGCCGTTTGAAAAGATGTAAATCGTTTTTTTCATCTGTATCTTGTATATCGTCTAAACATCACATGTTTGAAATAGTGAGTCATTTTGGTAAAACTGCTCTCGCCTTCGCTTTTTGCCAGTCTTGCTGTTGTTGCATAGATAGGAATTCTGCTGTTTACTATACACCAATCAACAACCGCAAAGGTCGCTCCAAAATCGCCCTCGACCAATACATAATCACCTGATTTTGAATTCTCACCCAGATATTTAATAAATTTGCTTATGTCTTTGTCTATACTTTCTTCTGCCGGAATGTTTGACCATATTTTTTGCAGATGAGCAGGCAAATAAATAATATTATCTATCATGAGCCTCGTTTTTGCTTCTTCTATCTGCTTTGAGGTAAGAGTATGAGAGAAAAGAAGATAAAGATCAGGCATTGTTTTTAGTCCTGCCCAATTTGGCAGATTTAATATATTTGCGTAACGCTTTGGAAATAAATCTTTTGCAATAAAGCCTGCCTTCTATCTCATACTTGGCTGAGCTATATTTGCCCTTTTTGGCCACACCGGTTAGCGAGGTAATCAAAATTTTGGACATCTGTTTAATGTATGATTTTTATCGCATTTCCTGATATTTTTTCCACTTCTTTTTGAGTTTTTTCCCTCCAAGCTTTCTTACGATTTTACCAACTTTGTTCTCTAATGAGGCAAGATCGGCTTTTATCGAATCATTATGCTCTGCTACAAACTTATACAGCTCAAACGATTTATTTGCAATTCCAATATCTTTATTATTGTTTTTCAGCAATTCAACCGTTTTAAAATCGAAAAAAGTATTTAAAATAAGATTTCCGTATTGAGTATCCTGCGCATGCTGCTTGTAATAAGCAATTATCTTGTCAAAATAATAACTATCAATCTGCTTTCCGTTTCCAGCATCCTTTAATTTTTGTGTGAGAATGTCCTTCTCGCTTTTGGGTTTCTCTTCGCTTAATACCGTTTCGTCTGATTTTTTCTTATCAGGCATGCTGAAATAACCGTATCCAACCGCTGTTTTTGCTCCAACTCCATGCATAGTCAGCACTTTCTGCATATTTTCATAAGCTATATCGAGCAAATCTTTATCTTGCGATTCAATATTGCCAACAACGGTATTATTTTCAGGTTTAATTCCAATTATAAATTGAAATGGCGTATTGGCGACTGTCAAAAAGTGAATCGGAACAGGACTGTGATAATCAGCTGGAGCTGCCTCTCCTTTATAATACTGAGCATAATGAGGATTCATGATATCAGGCTCAATTTTGGGATCCTCAAGCGGAAACGCATCGAAAAAGATTACATTTCCGGAAGTTTTTTGCGTGCCAAAAATCTTTTGGAAAGTTGCAATCTCAGCCTTATTGTCGTTGAAATAATCGTAGAGGACTCTTGCAGGCGCTTTATTTTTTACGGCAAATTGCTTTCTGAATCTGTCATATTCGATATTATTGTCTCTTTCCATATCAAAATCCGTAAGCACTTTTTCTATAATATTAATCTGATTTATATCGTCTATTGCGGTTTTCTCATATAGGCTGCTTATGAAAAAGCCTCTGCTTATACCCTTGATGGCGCTTGCCGGAATATAGGGAAACCCATATATATGATGCAGGGTAATAGAGGTTTCATAAACCGATTCATTGCCAAGTCCAACTACAAGACGCCAATCAGGTGTTAGTTTTGTCGATTTGATTGTCAATCCCAATTTCTCTATGGATGCTTTGAGTCGCCTGGCAATATTTTGTATATCGATTTTCGAGAAATCCGCCTTTACATCAAATATGATTTTATCTTTTTTATCGGTTTTGAAAAATACAAACTTGCTTTCTTTTTCATCATATATAGCAGCTTTATTCAGTTTTAGTGAAAAGTTCTCAATGTCAGAGTATTTTAACTTTTCCCTTATATCTTTGGGAAGTTTTGTTTTTTTTATAAGGTTCATCTTCCTGCCTCCTAAGTTTCACTGCTTTCAATCAAGCCTTCAGCAAATCTTCTGAGCCACTTGAAAAATGCCAAAACTTCAATGGTTAAGGCACGATATTGCGGCGGATCATCAAATGAAATTATTTTTACGCTCAAATCTTTAAATGACTTTATATTCTTGGCATCCGGCAAAATCTCTTTATCGTCATTTTTCAGCCATTCTAAAACCTGTTCACCAATAAGTTCATAAGTTCCGCCTTTTGAAAACATAAAGGCAAATGTAGACCCCAATCCGTTGGTTTTGATAAGCATCGGTATTTTTTTTACATACGACCTATAATCTGACTTTTTATCAAGTTCGCTCCCCTTTTTCGCACATTCAAAAGCAAACTCTGCTCTGCCCTGCTCCAATCCTTTTACTACGGTTCTCTCACTCATTTTTTGCTCCCCATAGTTCGATTCTTGTAATTCCTTTTCCTATAGTGGCATTTCCTCCAATCTGAATTACATCAGGAATGCCTTTTTCAAAAAATTCCATAACAAGTTCTTCCTCTTTCTTGTCATCCCTTGCCTCAAATATACCTTTAGCGCTATTGAATATCGGTGTAGTCAAAACAAGCGAATACATAACGGTTTCACTCGGCAAGTATTCCTCTGTAAACAATGCCCCGTTTTGAACGGTACCGGTTTGATTATTAATTTTTGTTCTTGTAATTACCTCTGTGGAAAGATTTACAAAATCACGAAAATCCTCATCGGAAAGAATTACAAGCTTATTCTGCAAATCCTCTGTTTTTAGCAGTTTGGCAAGCCAAAAGGCAAAATTTTTGGTAGTTTCATCTTCTCTGACTGCAAAGGAATATTCCTCAAGTATAACAGAGTTGTTGATACATAGATGTTTTTTATCTGCAACCGTTTTTTCAGGCGGTATTTGATAGCTATCGAAAAAATTCTCTTGCATTCCTCCGGAATTTTTGCAAATTTCCAATTCCTCTTTAAACTTGCTTAAAACACTCGGACAGCTAATCCACGCAAATACACCTTTCATGGATTTTACAGGAAACAATAGAATCCTGGCATCGGTAAAACCCAATGCGCCTGCAAACTCCTTCCTTTCCTCAAAAAAATCCTTTATATCTTTGTTTTTCTCCGAATCGTCGTATCCAAAGGCAAGATGTATCTTTTTTTTGTCATTATTATCTGTAAATTTTTGCTCAAACGCCTCTCTTATACATCCTTTTAATCCTGATCCTTCAATTTTTGGAAAGTCGGTGTGTCTTTCTCTTTGAATAGGCAGATCTACAATTCCCAGATCTTGTCCGCTGCCTGCGTGAAGCGGGGTTTTGTTCATCAAAAAAAACGGTTTTGCCAATCTAAACATTTGCTACCTCCTATCAATTTTTTATAATATTCTATAAGTTTCTTCTTTATATCCTCTGGCTTATGAGGGTTCTTCCTAAAACCTGCATGATTTATGTCATTTCTATATTGTGAGACAGAATCAAATATCCCAACAAAATCATCACCTAACTCGTCAACTATTTTCCTAACCATACTCTTATTGTTCCTTGCCGGTTCTTTCCATTTATCTTCTTGGATTTTACTACTCTTTATATGAATCGCCTGAGAAACAATCTCACGCTTACTTATATTATTAATTTCTGCTTTCCCAAAGTATTTTGCAACAATTTCAGTTATCATCGTTTCTTCAAGTATGGTATAACCTTGTTGAATCAAATTATGTTCTACGCACCAGTTCACCGCAGCATAACCGTTTTTAATATCGCTATTGTTGAAGCCTTTAATCTTGTCAGATATCATACCCAGCAACGGATTTATTGGTTTTAAAATAGTTTCTTTATTACAGCTTATTAATCGCCTCAAAATATCAAAATCAAACTCTTTGATAATGCTATAGCCACGGCTTGTTTGAATTAACTCAGTCATTTTTTTTAATTGGACGCTAAGGTACCTCAGATTTTGGGCACTTCTATCTTTCCCTTTTGTAGCTTTCAGAATAGGCTCCAGCCTTTCTTTAGTAAGTTTGTCTAAATCTTTGGCATCGCCATAACTAAGAAAGTTCTCCGTTGCTACAGTCCAATTAAAAAGATAAATAAAAGGAGTGAGATTGAAAATCGGAACATTTCTATCTTTTATAGGGATGTTCTCTACATTGCTTATAGTACCTAATGATTCGAATGCTCCATAATATACCCCTTTTATTTTTATATTTTTCAATACCATTGCGTAATTCAATATGATAATTGCAAGCATAGGAAGTGAACGAAAACCATGAGTGATATCAAATATAATCTCATCGCCATTATTTATCTGTTTAAAAACACAGCTGAATATTTCCCAGATTTCCTGCTCTGAACGTCCATCCGGAACATATTTTGCAATAATACTGGCATTCAAATTTAAACTTTTTAATCTACTGTTAAGCCCCTCGCATCGCAACTTGCCATCTTTACCCTTGTGACCATTATCAACCCAGTTTCTATTTTTAGCATCTTCTGTTAGGAAAATAATAATCTTGTCCTCTTTGCTCCAATCTTTGCAAAATATAGAAGCTAATGCTTCCTGGATAAACCGTACATTACTAATCTTCTTATCATTTAGACAGTAGTTGCAGGGCTGATAATCATTTGTTCCCAAAAATGCAAGCATTAAATTGCTCATTATGCACATCCAATATAACTTATGCCAAACCCTTGCTCAGGATAAATATCAGAAACCGCCTTTTGATGGAATCTCGCAACAGCCTCGTTGATATTTCCTTCCGCTTCAAAATAATACACGCTGCCGGCAGGAACCGCTCTATACATTGGCTTTGATTTTTTCGCTTTCATATCAAAACCGCCAATATTTATTGGTTTGCCAATAGCTGCGGTAAGTAGCTTTAGTTTTAGCCCATTATAATCGCCTTCTAAAGTTTTTTTGTCTATCCACGAAGGCAACCACCCGTTTGCAAATATCGCTGGCGTTGTTAAAATCATCTTGAACCGCTTTTCGTTTTGCTCAAATTTTGGAGCATCAACGCTAATATTGTTTTTATATTTCTTATAATTTGCTGCCTTTCCTTCACCTCCAAGCTTTGTAAGACCGTTTTCCGGCAAGTTTAAACCTTCAAAATCAACAACTATGCTGGTGTTATTTTTTAGTCTCTTCATATTTACGCGATAAAGCTTGCCTTCTTCTGAGGTATGAGTAGCATGAGAAATGCCTATGCCGATTTTGGGTTCACTAATTATGTAGTCTCCAATATTTAAATAGCAAAACTCTTCCGATCGAACATGCAGATAATCCTCAAAGCTAATATTGCTTAAAATTGCATCTTTTATATTTTCAACCTTTTTTTCAGCATCAGAAATCAGCATCTTATCAAGCGCAGGATAACTTGAAACCATGCCTTTTAAGGATTGAAGATAAAGAGTAGATAAACGATTTTCGTTAGTATTTTTATCTTTTACACAATCAAATGGCGCTGGAAAATAGTATTCATCATTTATTTTTATGAGGAGATTTCGTATTTTTAATTTTTTCGTAGGATCTTCGTTGCTATCCAGCTTACCCTCTTGTTTGAGTTTGTGAAAGATATCAATATGATCTGCAAAATAAGCTGACCTCAGAGCACCGTAGATTACCGAAGGATAAGGAGGAAAAATCGTATCCGACCATGTATCTTCTGCCATCGTAAACGGCTTGCCGTCCCTGAAAAATAGCGTATCCAACGCGTCTATTTCAACAATCATGTTTCCTCCCTTGATATGACAGCGGCAATATTCAAAAAATGGAAAAAACTTTGCTCCAAATTATCCGATTGCAAATCGATAAATAGCTTAGTCAATTTACTACTCATAGATTTAGCTTTCTCATACCTTTTGACA
>JALWSW010000013.1 GCA_027080125.1 Campylobacterales bacterium
TACAACATCAATATGGCTCTCTGATGAAGCTATACATAAAGCCATGCAATTTTTGTGTAAAAACGAATTGTCGCATAATAAGGGATTGGTTCTTTTTAACCCGGATGCCACCTCAATTTATACGCAGCTGCCTTTTGATACCCAACTGGACATATTGAAAGACTTATGCGAATCGGACTTGGTTCAGACCGTCCTTTTGACCTCCGGACATACTTATTTGGGCATTGAAAACAGGCTGCTGGAGGCTCTGCCGAATCATAATAAAGTTATTGTAATTCCAAAAGAGATGCCTATTGATGTTTATGCGGCTTTGATAGATTTTTGTGACGTGTTTATTAGCTCAGATACCGGCACCATGCATATCGCCGCAGCGAAAAAATTTAATGAATCCGGATATGAATTAAGAAATAAAACAGCCGTTTTCTCAGTTTTCGGAGCTACCTCAGCTCGAATGTATGGATATGATTCATGCGATGGGAATTTTTTAAAACCGGGTCAGAATAGGCCGTCCAAGTTATATATTTCCAGTGCTCCATGCAGAAACATTACATGCATCAACAAAAAAGCGAAAAGGTGCAGAAATGTCAGATGTTTTGAAGGTATAAACGGATCTGAAATAGCAAAAGACATAATAGTTTATTTATCTAAGGATAAGTAGATTATGAAATTAATCATACTAATTATTATATCATATATAATAGGCTTTTTTACGGCTGTTCCCATAGGTGCAACACAGGTAGAGATAGCCAAAAGATCGATATCGGGTTATTTCAAAGAAGCGTTAATGGTTGTGGCAGGCTCGGCTGCCTCAGACTTGATGTATGGTTTTATAGCTATGTTTGGAATAGCCCCTTTTTTGAAAGATGAAAAGGTGGAGGCATTTTTCTGGTTTATTGGTGGATTGATATTGATTGTTTTGGGTATTTTTACGTTGGTTTATAGTGATAGGAATGAGAATGATAACGCTCAAAAGGCAATGCTATTCAAATCTCATGCATCACTGGCCATAGGATTTTCTCTCGCTGTTACAAATCCACCAATAATTTTCTGGTGGTTATTTTGTTTTGAATTCATAAAAAGCATAGGTATCTTGCCGTTTTTTACTTCAGGATACACTGTTGTCTTTCTTTTGTCTGCGGGATTAGGCATAGCATCATATCTGATTAGTCTGGCTCTGTTTTTAAAAAAAGTTGGCAAAAGTATATCCCCGGAAATGGAATACAAAATTAATAGAATAATGGGTGTTTTGTTAATTATGCTCTCTTTGTATTTTTTGTTTAAGTCCGCAGATGTTTTTTTTAAATTTTTTGTGTAGTGGGGCTGTGAGGTGGTCTTATTATAAAAACAGTAATTTGATGAAAAATAGAGAGGATCCGATGAACTGTGAAATTATTTAAAAAAATAGGAAACTTTCTATGCATATTGTAAGCACTATTCAAAATATCATTCTTCCCAATGTAGCATATTTTGGTGTATGGGGCTATTGGATGGTATTTTTTGCAACGCTTCTTGAAACGATTTTGATTGTGGGTCTTTTTATGCCCGGCTCCACCATTGTGTTGATTTTTGGAGCTTTGGCTGCAAACGGTTATTATGACTTTGGCGATCTTGTGTTCTTTGCCGCTATTGCGGCACTTATAGGTGATAATATAAACTATTACATAGGCAGAAAATACGGATACTCGTGGGCCAGGAACAGATGGTTTATAAAAGAGAAGCATTTTGAAAAGGGGAGATATTTCTTTAATACATATGGCGCAAAGGCTCTTCTTTTCGGTAGATTGATACCCGGGTTAAAAGAAACTTTCCCTTTTATTGCAGGAAGCGTCAAGATGGATATGAGGAAATTTATTTTCTGGGATCTGCTTGGTTCTATAGCATGGAGTCTTGAGTTTTTATCAGTTGGATATCTTTTCGGTTCATCACTTTCTTGGGCAAGGGCATGGCTGGGTCGTTTTACGCTTCTTTTGGCTTTCATATTTCTGTTGCTCGTTTTGTTTTATGCAGCGCGATTTTTGATAATAAAAAACGGAAAAAACATTTGGCAATTTCAGAAATCTTTGTTTTATTCCATAAAAGAAAATCATGATGTAGAAGCTTTTATTAGGAAACACTCAAAACTGTTTGACTTTTTGGCAAAAAGAGTTGATAGAGAGAAATTTTCCGGTTTGCCGCTTACACTTTTATCAATATCGGTTGCATATCTTTTTATAGCTTTTATCGGAACTTCCGCCGAAATTTCCGCAAAAATCTCAATAAACCCAATATAGTATTGGGGATTTGCTTGAAACTGCATAGAATGTGTGGCTAAGAATATAATAATTAATATCTACAAAATGCTTGCATTT
>JALWSW010000014.1 GCA_027080125.1 Campylobacterales bacterium
TGTTTTTTATCTCTTCTTTTATCTTTCTATTTTCCTGCTTTAGTTTTTGTGCAGATTCCTTATCATCCAAAAGCGTTTTAAACAGTTTTGCATTGCTGTTTGCCTGAGATTGAAGATGTTGAATTTCCTTGTTCAATTCAAGACACTCTCTATCAAGCTCAACAATTTTGTCCCAATCGATGTTATAATGAAAACGTTTTGCCACGCTCTCTTTTACGTATTCAAGATTATTTCTTATAAGCCCTATTGCAATCACCTATCCTCCTTCGCACTTCGCAAGAGATTTTTCGATTTCATAACAGCGGTATCGTAGCGATTTTATTTTGACAGTCAACT
This sequence comes from Campylobacterales bacterium, assembly GCA_027080125.1. Taxonomy (GTDB): domain Bacteria; phylum Campylobacterota_A; class Desulfurellia; order JAADFJ01; family JAADFJ01; genus JAADFJ01. The sequence continues at coordinate 337 of JALWSW010000014.1, forward strand.
CCGGCAGCAAAAGTTTGCCTGATTCCTCAATCACCCTTAGGGATTCCTCAATCCTTTTAAAGTTGCCCGTCACGACATCATTTATTCCGCTTCTTTCAATCTCAACACCCAGCGTTATTTCAGTGCCTTCGTCATTTTCGGTATCTCTTGAGCTAAGCAGCGGCAAACGGCTGCGATATTCCTTTTCGCATTCAGCCAGATCGTGTCTGAATTGCTTAAGCTTTAAAATATCCTCCCGTCTGTCATAATAAAAACGGTAAATATCCTCTATCACGCGCACCCCCTCTCTTGCCCTGTTAAAATTGGCATCAAGAAGTCTGAAGAGCTTTCTATTGCCCTTGTCGCTGGAATATTCCCTCAAGTCCATATCTATTGCTTTTTTCAATCAGCACAATAAACCGCACATTATCACCAGGCTTCCAAGGTATGTTTTGCATATCAAAAACAACCACCTTAAAGCGAGCAATACCGGCAAAATAGACAAAAGCGGCGCTCCTGCCTTTTCTTATTTTTCTTATTTTGCCCTCAAGAATAACGGTTTTGCCTATCTGTTTTTCAATCTGCTTACGGTCTCTTACAACAGCGGGAAGTTTACGCTCAATCTCTTTTGTTCCATTTTTCCATAACCGGCTAAACTCTTTCTCATAAATTGTCCCTATCCGCTTGTTGCGAATAATAAGCATATTTTCATTGTTTCTTGAATTTGCCGATGCAGTCCAGTTGTATGAGCCGGTCAGAACGATTTTTCCGTCTATGACGGCAAATTTATTGTGCATAATGCCCTCTATTCCGTAAACTGACATCACCTTTGCATATCTTATATTTACGCCGTTATTGCTCAGATAACCGGCTTTGCTGTAAGGATTATCGCTGGCATTTTTGGGATCAAGAAGCACCCTCACCTTTAATCTTTTAGATATTGCAACCATCTTTTGAGCAAGACGCCTGTCGGTAAAACTGAACATGGCAACATCGACACTTTTTTTTGCTTGTCCGAGAACCGTTAATATATGCGACCTTACATTATTCTCAGGTGAAAAATAGACATCAACCGAGGGTGTGCCTATTGAAGAGAAAAGAAATATCAATAAAGCTGTTACAACAATCAGAACGCCGTTGTATCGAATAAGTTTATATCGAAGAGTGCCTTCTCCAATGCTATGACGCCCTGCGGCGTTTTTTCTGCTATACCTGATAGTTAGGTGCCTCTCTTGTGATAATTACATCATGAACATGACTCTCTTTCAGTCCGGCTGAGGTTATCCTGACAAATCTGGCAACCTGCCTGAGTTTGGCTATAGAGTCAGCTCCTGCATAACCCATTCCAGCCTTTATACCGCCGGTAAGCTGAAACATAACATCGCTGACTGTGCCTTTATAGGGCACCCTTCCTTCTATGCCCTCAGGCACAAGTTTTTTCTTATCCTCCTGAAAATAACGGTCGCTTCCCTGCTTCATTGCGCCAAGCGAGCCCATTCCTCTGTATGTTTTGTATTTTCTTCCCTGATATATAACCGATTCTCCGGGGCTCTCCTCTGTTCCTGAAAGAAGGTTTCCTACCATCACAATATCCGCACCCGCGGCAAACGCCTTTACGATATCGCCTGAATATTTTATTCCGCCATCAGCAATAATCTTTTTGCCATATTTGTTAGCCACCTCAGAACACCGGTTTATTGCGCTAAGCTGAGGCACGCCAACTCCGGCAACAATTCGCGTTGTGCAGATAGAACCAGGACCTATGCCAACCTTAACTATATCAGCTCCTGCCTTGATAAGACTTTCGGTTCCTTCCGCAGTTGCCACATTGCCGCTGACTATTATGATATCTGGATAGCTATTTTTCAGATATTCGGTCACATCCAGTATCGCCTTGGAATGAGCATGAGCAGAATCAACCACGATGATATCAACACCTGCTTCCACAAGTCGCTTTGAGCGCTCTTTGAAATCAGAAACTCCTACAGCCGCAGCAGCAATCAATCTGCCGTG
>JALWSW010000015.1 GCA_027080125.1 Campylobacterales bacterium
TAGCAGAAATGAGATTCAGAAGCCTTGCTCACAAAAACGGAAAACTATGGGGTGCATCGTTTACATCAAACAGTATGACTACATTCAGCTGGATCGATAAGAATTTTGACGGACAGATCAGCTCAGGCGAGGAAACACCGCTTGCAACCTACAGCCTTGATTACACCCTTGTTGCCGGTTTTCCTACATTGATATGGTTTGACAGCAGAGGCATCATCAGACAATCAAACGGCATTCAAGGCAATGCAACAATCACAATCAGCAGTTCTAATCTTCCCACAGGGCTTGACGCCTACGATTGCATCGCAATTTCGGCAAACAGAATAAGAGAGGGAAAATTATCAGGAGGAATATGCAATGTCTCATAAAACAGGCAATTGCGCGGGCTTTACAATCCTTGAGCTTCTTGTTTCAATCGGAATATTTGTAGTGATACTGATGGCTATGGCGAGTTTTTCAACATTGCTCATCAGAACAAATACGGCAAATGAAGTGCGAAACGCAGCCATCAGAGCCGCTCTGGCAAAACTTCATAAAGCCGAACTTCTGCAGTTTAGTTCAGATCCTTCCGATAGCTCAGGATTCTTTCTGATAAGAGATAGCTCGGTTGCATATAGCATAGCCTATACTTCCTCCTCACCTGCATCGAACATAAAAAAGATTGATGAAACAATATCATACAATTACAAAGGCAAATCGCTTTCCTTTACCCTCTCAACGATTGTTTTAAAACCATGAAAAGAGAAAAAGGCGTAACCTTAATTGAACTGTTGGTGTCGCTTCTGGTATTGACAATTGTTGTTGCGATCTCTCTTACATTTTTCACCAAACAGCTTCAACTTACTACCAGCCAATCAAGAATCTCAGAAAGCGGACAGGAAGCACTCTCTGCAATGCAAACACTAAGACGCGATATAGAAACCGCAGGCTACGGATTGCCATGGGACATGGACGGATTAAGTTACAATGAGGCAATATCCTCAGCGGCATCATATAACGACAGCCCGTATCCTCCCAGGGCAATCATCATTGACAACGCAAACAGCCGACTTGTTCTGAAAGGAACAGCTCTTGGCAATAAATCGGTATCAAGACGTTGGGGAGTCTATGATTCAAGCGGTGTTTTTCACAACGGATTCAGCGGAACAAGCTCCGATTATACAAAGCTGAATCGTTTTGTTGACAACGATTATGCCATAATATTGACCGCTGGCAGCAGAAGGTTAATAAGAAACGGCTCAAACTGGTCATACAAATATAGTGGGGGCAGTCTTGCATCGGTTCCGATGCTTCAATCCAACGCATATCTTGCCTATGGCATAACAAATACAAGCAGCCCAAGGTCTCCATTCAATAGAATCGATTATTATCTTAGTCAGCCTGCTTCGCTACCATCAAACTGCGCAATAGGAACCAATGTATTGTACAGAGGAATAATGAATAAAAGCGGCGGAATAGGACCTCCATATTATCCTATTTTAGATTGTGTCGCAGGCTTTTATATTAGGATTGGCGAAGTTAACGGGAAAAAGGGAGACTCAACAATATTTTGGAGCAGTTCATCATCTGATCCGGATTATGCCTATTATGCCGACCCGTCACCGGGAAACGAAAAGGCTTCCGATGAAAGAAGCAGACTGAAAATGGTTAGGGTTTTTATTCTGGTTCAAAATGGCCAAAAAGACAGAAACTATAACGCCACGGATAACCCAAATATTTCAACTGCAGGCATATACAGTTTTAATGTAGATAGCAATACGTCAGAAACCTTTGATCTTTCAGGCATCACGGATTGGCAAAATTATCGCTGGAAACTGATTAAGATGACTGTGGTCCCGAAAAACTTGTATTAATGTGGAAACCTCGGGGTCAGGTCTCAACATTTGACATTCTACTTGTTAATTTTCTAAAAGCAGGAAGAAAATGTCAAATGTTGAGACCTGACCCCGGATACCAGACAAGAAACAAGAAAAAAGGAGAGATGCTCAAGATGAAAAAGCATGACCAAAAAGGCATAGCATTGATTACCGTTTTGATTGTCGCTGCGATTGTGATGATACTAAGCGGCCTTGCATATCAGTTTTTGATAAAAGACACAATCATCTCCGGCATCAATCTCAGCTATCAAACAGGTATAAGCAGTCTTAAAGCGGGTGCCCAATATACAAAATGGACAATAGATCAATACAGAGTAAACAAGGTTCTGCCTACGCCTCAATTCGGAGCATCGAACAGTTCTTGCCTTTCAACAAAACTAAGCAGCACCACAAACAACTGGGGAAACTGCCCCAAAACCGCCAATCCTATAAACAACTACGATATAAAAATCAGTATTGGAGGATACACTGTGTATGCGGAAATTGTCGATACTGCCCTTGGCAACACAAAAATTTCCTCAGGAAGTACAACCCATCATACCGGCGCAGTTTCGAAAAATAAAGCGGGAACAAACATTATAACACCTCCTGCGGCGCCATATTTATACAGAATAGAATTAGTAGCCACAAAAGGCAATCTCCAATCACAAGTTTCCGCACTTTTCGGGTATTAAATGCTTAGATTTTTTGCAAGACGTATTTCCGGCTTGATCGTAACATTTGCCATAATAACCGTCATATCATTTGGCATAATACATCTTGCACCGGGCTCTCCGGCTCAAATGGGCGCACTGAATCCCCAAATATCCAAAGCGCAGATCGACAAAATAAATCGTCTTTACGGGCTCGATCAACCGATTTTCAAACAATATATAAACTGGATAAAGAACCTTATGCATGCGGATTTCGGCGTCTCACTTGTTGACGGACAACCGGTTTGGAAAAAAATTCTTGAGCGAATTCCCATAACCGTAACAATAAATCTGATTTCTATGCTGCTGATTTTGGCTGTGGGAATACCGATAGGCATCTTAATGGCAGCAACCGAATCAAAATTGCCTGATAAACTGCTCACATTTTTCGTATTCATCGGTTATGCAACTCCCGGATTCTGGCTTGCGCTTCTTCTTATGATATTTTTTGGCGTCAATCTTCATCTTTTGCCTATTGCCGGACTTCATTCGATTGGGGCGGATAAACTGTCTGCCCTCGGATATCTTGCCGACGAGGCCAAACATCTCATTTTGCCGATTTTTGTATCGGCATTCGGAGGATTAGCGGGAATAAGCAGATATGTAAGAGGAGAAATGATAACCGAATTTTCGCGAGGATACATAAAATATCTTGACGCAAGAGGAATGAGCAAGACCTCCATAATAAAGCACGCAGCGCGAAACAGTCTGCTTCCAATTATTACTATTCTGGGACTTTCTGTGCCCGGACTAATAGGAGGCTCGGTTATTTTTGAAACGATATTTGCCATTCCGGGGATGGGACAACTGTTTTATCAATCGGCAATGGCAAGAGATTATCCGGTTATCCTCGGAATTCTTGTGATAGGAGCAATATTGACGCTTCTTGGTAACCTGATTGCCGATCTGGCATACGGATTAGCCGATCCGAGAACAAGAACCGAAGCAGCAAACTGACTGGAGCGGATGACGGGGTTCGAACCCGCGACCCCGAGCTTGGGAAGCTCGTGCTCTACCAGCTGAGCTACATCCGCAGCGTCGTTATAATAATCTCTTTTGATAACAAGTCAAACTTCACATTCCGCAATTTTATTATTCAACAATCTCTACAATAATTGTGGCAAAATTAATTGCTCACCTAATCTCTTTAGGTCCGGCAATCAATATATTGCCGACAAGTTTTTGTTCAGGAATATGAAGCGGTATAGGCGGAGGTCCTGAAATATTATCGCCCCAGGGCGTATAGACGCCTCCATGACAGGGGCAGTAATATATGGGTATTCCGTTTTTCCCGCCGTTCTTTTCCCAGATTGGTATGCAACCTAAATGCGTACATACACCAACAACAGCAATCACATTATTTTGTTTTGCAAGAAGAGGCTTAAAAATTTTGTAGTTTATGCTCTCTTTTGCTTGCCCACCCCATTTTTCGGGAGTATAGTTTTTTGGAAATTTCATTATAAACAGCGGCTTTTGCTTATACGGAACGCTTACAAGTTTAAATTCTTCCTTGAGTTTTCTAATGTCAAACTTTGCTATTGACTGAGCCAGAGCATTCTTGTCCGGAGCTAAACTTGCAACAGCAGGATAAACAGCCGAAACCGCCCCAATCCCGCCTACCGCGCAGGTAGCTCTTCCAAGAAATTTTCTTCTGCTTAATTTTTTCTCACTCACTTTGCGCCTCCTTCTAATTTATCAACTCACTCTAAACACCACACATATGCCTGCATGGTTATAGCAGTATGAGTACAAGGCAAGCTATTAAATCGAACTGTATTTTCCCCATACCCACTCTCTAACGAGTTTCATATTGAAAAATCTTGCGGCTAAATTCAGCTTCCAGCCTAACAAATCAGACAGTCTATATTGTATTTTCAGCAAATAGTTATAATACTTTTCTTTGCTTAGCGCCAACCTTTCATATCTCTTTGCGCCCTGCTCAAATGAAAGCACACCATCCACTATTTTCTGAATTATTTCTCCGCAATCCAAGCCAAAACGAATGCTTCTTTTAATTCCCTCGCCTGAAAGCGGAAGAGTTTGACCCGCAGCACATCCGACCAGAAACAGATTTTTTATGACCGGTTTTTTCAGACAATAGCAAAAATGGTCGCCATGAATTTTGCCAATTTTTAATCCGTATCTGCCGACAAATCTTTTCAAAACAGGAAGTAGCTTTGTATAGCCGCTATAGCTGCCAATACCAAATCTTGCCGTTTCCCCGCAGGGAAAAAGCCAGGCAATCCCGTTTCTTATGATCTCCGGATCTGCAAAAAATCTTAACTTATCATCTTTGTATGGCAGTTCGGTTTCTATACCAAAACTTAACATTTCTTTGTTTAAGTAATCCTTATTCAAGGAGGATGCCAAAATCGTCCGCCAGCCTGTACAGTCAACAATTATGTCTGCCGCAAAACCGCCTCTATCCGTAACAATAACAGAATCCTCTACAGCCTTGATGTTTGCCTTTAAAAATTCCGCTCTGTTTTGACGGGCAAACATTTTACAGAATTTTCTATAATCAAATGTGCAGTATTTCTCCAATAAAGAAATATCTATCTTCCTGTTTTTAATATGCAGCGCGGCAGCGTCAAAAATCCTTAGTATTGAATCTTCGCATCCTATCTCTTTCAAAATGCTTACACTTGTGCAGCATGCCGATGTTTGCTGAGCTCCTATCTCGTTCTTGTCGATCAACAGCACTTTCCCTTTGTCTATTCTGCTTGCAACTGACAATCCGGCAAAGCTTGCCCCTGCAATTATAACATCGTATTTTTTCATTTCATTTGCCTATCAAACTCTTTCTTATACAGCCTTCTTTGCATAAGGGCATTGCTACGGCGACAGATCCTATTTTGAAAAGACTATTTGATGAGGCTCACCATCAACGGCAATCTTTTTCAGAATTTTTCCGGAAAAGGCATTCAAAACATAGATCTTTTTTGAAGATCTTGAGCTTATATAGATTCTGTTTCCGGAAGGTCCAAGTGCTATATGGTCAGGCTCGGGAATTATAATTTTCTTGATAATTTTTAACGACGAGGGATTGATCATATAAACAGAATTGTCTCTACGATTGGATACAAAAATTGTTCCGTTGGGAGTCGTATCTATTCCGTGGGGATCATTGCCTACACGTACTTCCGCCACTCTTTTTCTTTTTGCTATATCGACAACCGATACCGTTTTACTCATAGCATCGGCGGTATAAACCCTCTTACCATCAGGTGAAAACGCAATATGGCTTGGTCCTCCCCCGACCTTGATTGTAGCCACATTTTTGCCCTGCAGAGTGAGCATCGAAAGAGTCCCGGCTTTCTTATTTGTTACATAGACATATTTATCATAAGGCCCAACCGCAACATAATACGGAAACCGCCCTGTTCTTACTTGACCTATTATTTTGTTGGTAGCGGTATCTACTATAAACAGTTTTCCCGCCATAGTCGCGGTGGCATAGAGATATCGTCCATCTCTGCTGATGGCAAAGTGATGTGTTCGTACATTTACCGGAATCTCGGCAACCCTTTTTTTTGTCAAAACATTAGTGACAAGAATTTTATTTGCTTTTGATTTTTTAAGTTGACCGGTATAAACATATTTTCCATCCGGCGTTACAGCTACACCATGCGAAATACCTTTTATCGCAATATAGCCGGTTACTTTTTCGGTTTTCAAATCAATTTTGGCAACTTTATTATCTTTGCCCAGCGTTACAAAAAGATATCCGGATCTACCTGATGACCCTGCTCTGGCTATATTGATCATAAAAAATAGATTCAATAAGATTATTAAAAGGCCGGTAATCGCTTTTGCTGTTATTTTACGTCCTGTTTTCATTTTGTATCATCCTCCTGAATTCATCAAAGTGTTCTTTCTATATATTTCATAATCTGTTCCATTTCGGAAAGTTTTTCATCAACATTGCCCTCTTCAATCGCTCCTCTTATACACGTTTCAATATGTTTGTTTATAATAGATGTATTGGCTTTTTTTAGCAACGAGATAGCTGCCAGCAGTTGCGTTGATATATCAATACAATAACGACCGTCCTCTATCATTTTTATCACGGCATTTATCTGACCGCGAGAAGTCTTCAGCAATCTCAATGCATCTTCATGTTTATGCAAGCGGGAATTTTGAAATGCTGCCTCAACTTTTGCATCATTATGACATTTTTTCATTATATTGATACCGCAATCATTTTATAACCACAAACTTTCCGTACATTCCTTCAGATGCATGTCCGGGTACCTGACATATATAATAAAAAATTCCGGTATGAGACGCTATGAAACTGTTTGAAGCTACAGGAAACTTACCATTTGAAGATTCAGGAAGCATCCAAACAAACGAATCTTCAAATGCCGGCGCAATCATCATAGACATATAAGGATAGGGAGGAGCGTCCCTTACGATGGCAACATTGTGATACATATCATCGTCTTTATTAACAAATTGTATGGTAACTTTTGCATTTTCATGAACTATTATCGTTGGATTTATAAGAGAATAAACACCAAAAGAATACATGCTTTTAGCACCCTCAGGACTTGCTATTACAGGTATCCTCACATCCTTTCCATAAAATTCAATGCTGTTGTCAGCTTTGTCTATTTTGACGCCCGTCTTTGGAGCTATGTATAGCTTTTCAAGCTCACTATCATTTATAGTGGCAACATTATTGCCATAATACCCGTATCTAAATTGTCCAATCGTTCCAAAAGCATAAATCAGCATACCAAAACCTATGGCGGCAAGAATTATTCCTGCCGCCAAGGTTTTCGGGGATCTTTTTCCTCTCATATATTCCCTTTAATACCCGAGATCCTTTTTCATATTTTCAAAGGTCTTCTTATCAATCTCACCATTCGCATATCTTTTCTTCAGAATTCCCAACGAATCATCGCTATCTATATACCTGGAATGCTGATTATTTACCTGAGGCAAAACCCACCTTATGATATATACTACTCCTACAATCACCAGCACGAATCCAAGGAAACCTATTATCATCATTCCTATACCTCCGAACCATCCGCCACCCATCATCCATGGGCCTCCGCCGTACATCATTTACATCTCCTGAAATTAACAGCCGCAGCCGTGGGAGCTTTCCGTTTGCTCAATATACTTGTCAGGATTCTCGTTGAATTTGTCAGCACAGCCTTTGCAACAAAAATAGTAGTCGGTTCCTTTGTAATTTACCGTCGCTGCTGCCGCATCAGCTGTTACACTCATTCCACATACCGGATCGGTTAATCCACCTTTCATTTTCTCCATACCTTTCATTCTGTCCTCCTTAAAATTTGTTTTTTATCATTTTTTACTATCATGCCATTTGTGCTGATTAAATCTTAACCCTTCTTAATCTCAGCGCATTTGTTATCACGGTAACAGAACTAAAACTCATAGCTGCAGCTGCAAAAATGGGGCTGAGCAGAATTCCCAAAAACGGATACAGAACTCCCGCCGCTACAGGGACACCGAGAGAATTATATGCCAATGCCCAAAAAAGATTCTGTTTGATGTTTCTCATCGTTGCTCTGCTCAACCGGCGAGCTCTCAATATGCCTCTCAAATCGCCTTTCACAAGTGTCACACCCGCACTTTCCATTGCCACATCAGTGCCTGTTCCCATTGCAATACCAACATCAGATGCCGCCAGAGCAGGAGCATCGTTGATGCCATCACCTGCCATAGCCACTGTTTTTCCTTCTTTTTTAAGTTTTTCTATTACACCGGCTTTCTGGTCAGGCAAAACATCCGCTATTACCTCATCTATTGCAAGCTTATCTGCCACCGCTTTTGCCGTTGTCTTGTTATCTCCTGTCAGCATAACAATGCGAAGTCCGTCTTTTCGCAATTCCTTTATTGCATCGGCAGTTGTTTTCTTTATAGGATCAGCAACACCGATTAACCCAGCCGGAACATTATCCACGCTAACATAGATTACGGTTTGACCGGCAGATTTCATTCTTTCAGCCTGGCTTAATCCATCCAGCGATACACCTTCTTTCTCAAGTAATTTGCTGTTTCCGACCGCAACTTTGTGTCCGGCAACCTTTCCGACCACTCCATATCCGGTCAGAGCATCAAAACTGTCAACTTTAACTGTATTCACCTTTCTTTCCTCGGCTCCCTTTAATATTGCCGATGCAAGAGGATGCTCGCTTGCCTGCTCAAGACTTGCCGTATATTTAAGGAGATCGTTTTCGCTGAATCCGGAAGTTGCATAAATTTCGGCAATTTTCGGTTTACCCTCTGTAAGCGTTCCTGTTTTATCCATAACGAGAGTATCAACCTTTTTCAACATTTCGATTGCTTCCGCATTTTTGAAAAGAACTCCCATGGAAGCTCCCTTGCCTGTTGCCACCATGATAGACATCGGAGTCGCAAGGCCAAAAGCGCATGGACATGCAATAATAAGAACCGCAACAGCGTTAATCATAGCATACACCAGTGCGGGTTTTGGACCAAAGAACGCCCACACAACAAAAGTTATGACAGCTACAGTCAATACTACTTCAACGAAATGAGCAGCAACAATATCGGCAAGCTTCTGGATAGGAGCCCTGCTCCTTTGGGCATCTGCAACCATCTGAACAATCTGAGAAAGCATTGAATCGGCACCTACCTTTTCCGCTTTAACAATCATCGTGCCTGTTCGGTTAACTGTAGCTCCTATAACCTTATCCCCTTTTGTTTTCTCAACCGGAATCGCCTCTCCTGTCAGCATAGATTCATCAACCGAGCTTACCCCTTCAACAACCACACCGTCAACAGGAA
>JALWSW010000016.1 GCA_027080125.1 Campylobacterales bacterium
CCGAAGCCTTGCCGGCATTTATGGTTGTTGTTTCAATGCCTTTTTCCTACAGCATAGCAACAGGCATTGCAATGGGATTCATCTTTTATCCGCTTACAAAATTATTATCGGGCAGATACAAAGAGATCTCAATATCTGTTTGGGTTTTGTTTGTTATTTTTGCGGCGAGATTTATCTATATGGGAATCAATCATTAACAGAATTCAAACTGACAATTTGATACTGCAAGGAAACTGAAAAGCGGGCGGAATTATGCATTCTGCCTGCTGAAAAACATAAGCCATACGTCAGTTTTCAGACTATCTGCTGCAAAAATCCTCAGCAAGAAAGAATTGAAATTGATGGCAAATTTCCGCTTGACTTTTGTGAATCAAAATATATAATACGCAACCTGACAAGACATAAAGAATAACAGGCGGTGGAGTTAGCCTTTAACCGTTCTTAAAAAGAACCAATAACTCCTACTACAATATAATTGTTTTAGGAGTGTTGTAATGCTTTATTTTTTGAGTGCGGTTCAACTGTTGTTTGTGATAGGCTTTGCACCGCTGGCAGCAGGTGTCTTTAATACATTAACCGAAAAATTTGAATCGAAAAAAGGACCCTCTCCGCTGCAACCATACTATGATTTATACAAACTCTTCGGTAAACAAAGCGTAGTTCCGAAAGTTGCATCATCACTGTTTCAAATAGTTCCTTACATAACCTTTTCGATGTATCTGTTTTTAACGCTTGTTCTACCAATAATTACCGCTTTTCCGCTTTCATTTGGTCCTGTTGTGGATTTCATCGGTGGCGGTCTGGTTTTCGGCGCAATCGGGACGCTCAAAAAGATAGCATCCCTTGACAGCAGAAGCAATTATGCTCATCTTGGAACATCCAGAACATCGAGCATAGGAGCGCTTTCTGAACCTATCGTTGTTTTGATATTTATAACATTCGGTGTTATATCGCATACAAACAATCCTTATGTAATCAACAATATTATGCAGACATCGTCTCATTGGTATTTTTCATTGGTGCATTGGTTTGTTGTTTTTGCATTTTTTATGGCTTTGCTCGTTGAGACTGGCAAGCTGCCGATAGAATCGCACTCAAGCAATGAGTTTGGGATGATAGATCAGGCAATAGAGATGGAATATTCAGGCACAGAGCTGGCACTTATGAAATGGGGAGGATATATAAAACAGTTTATTTTAATGAGCGTCTTTTTGAATGTTTTTCTTATCCCTTTCTGGGTCCCTATGAAAATCGAATTAAAAGGCGTTTTGCTGTATGCAGCCCTTCATCTTCTAAAAATGCTGATATTGATTCTGATTTTTTCCGTAATTCAATCTACGGTATCAAAATATAAACTGTTTAAAAACTTTGAATATGTTGCTATGGCATTTTCGTTTGCTTTCCTTGCCATTGTTGTGTTCTATACTATTGGAGGTGCAATGTGAAAGAGCTGTATCTGATTGTAGGATTTGCTCAGATAGTTTTTGTGATATTTATGCAATGGCAGATCTATCTGAAAAAGATAATCTTAACCTTTGCTCTTTCGTCAATAATTATAGCAGCCTTTCTGTTTTTAGATGGCATAATGCTAAATAGTACAAACCTCCTGATTCTCGGAACCCTGACAATTACCATAAGAGGTTTTTTTATACCTCGATATATGCTTAAAATGCTCAACTTGGCATATAAGGAAAGAGAACCAAGACATATTGTTCCGCCGGCAGCTTCTATCATAATCTCTCTGTTTCTGGTTGTGCTGGCATATATCGTTTATCATTTCACGCTATACAACATAACCTATATAAAAGCCGGTTCCATTCCCATAGCGCTAATTCTTCAAGGTATGTTTCTTATCATCTCCCGTAACAACGCATTCATACAGCTTACCGGATATATGGTTATGGAAAATAGCCTGTTTCTGTTTGCAGGTTATCTCTTCCCGGAGCTGCCACTGATTATTGAAGGCGGGATTCTTTTGGATCTGGTGGGTGTAGTTATGATATCATCAATAGTAATACGGCTGAGAGAAGATGCCATATCTGCCATTACAGAACAATTCGAAAAATTTAAGGGGTAACAATGATATATTATATTTTGCCTATACTGTTTCCGTTTGCAGCATCAATAGTTTGTTTAGCAAAAAACTATTCTTTAAGCGAAAGCGCATCGCTTATCGCCTCTGTTTTAAGCATAACGGCTTCTTTATACATTCTGTTTTTAAAGCCTTCCTATATAAACTTTTTGTATATTGACGGTTTCTCGAAAATTATGCTTGTAATCATATCTGCCATCTATTTAACCACAGTGCTTTTCTCATCAGCCTATCTCAAACATATAAAAAATCCGATTATAAGCAAAAGCTCATATTTCCTGTTTCTGAATCTGTTTGTTTTTAGTATGCTTTTCAGCGTTTCCTTAAACAATCTGGGGCTTATGTGGGTAGGTATAGAAGCAACAACAATTACAAGCGCCCTGCTTGTTGCAATAGACAATGATAAGACATCCCTTGAATCTTCCTGGCGCTATATCATTATTGTTTCAACAGGGCTGGTTATCTCATTGGTCGGCATTATGCTGATTTATGCAAGTATGCATACACTCAAAATAACCGAGCTGCTTATAAATAAACCTTCTCATCCGAAGCTTCTTGTAATGGGCGCGGTTTTAGCCATAGTCGGTTTTTCAACCAAGGCGGGAATATTCCCGATGCATACATGGCTTCCTGATGTACACGGACATGCAATTGCGCCGGTAAGCGCAATATTTTCTTCGATTCTTCTGCCAACGGCGCTGTTCGGGGTTTACAGAATCATTGAAACGGCATCCTTCGATAGTGTAAGAATATTTGCTCTGTTGCTTGGCGTTTTGACGGTCGTTTTTGCAAGCATATTTTTGATTTCTCAAAAATTTTACAAAAGAATGTTCGCTTATTCCTCTATGGAAAATATGGGTATGATTTTGATAGGCCTTGCTATTGATAACAAGTTCGCGTTTCTGGGAGCCGTTATTCTGCTGGTCTCGCACGCATTTGCCAAATCATCTGCCTTTTATACCACCGGAAATATATTATCGATTTATAAAACAAGAGACATAAATAATGTCAAAGGTATCATCAAAACACTGCCTTTTGGTGCATACAGTTTTTTGTTATCGGCTATGGCTGTAGCAGGCGCTCCCCCTTTCGGAACATTTTTAGGCGAGCTGTTTATCATATACGCCCTTTATCTGAAATTCGGAATCGTCTCTGCAATTGCTGTTCTTATATTTCTTTCCATATCGTTTTTCTCACTTAACCACAAAGTTGCAAAGATCTGTTTTTCGATTACACCTGAGAAACAGGTTCAAAAGAAAGATGAGGTAATAAGCTCTCTTATTCCGATTATAAATACGGTTCTGGCATTTTTGGTGATTTTTTTCGTAGGTTTTATCAACAACATATTGACTTCAGGGATGTTAAAATGAGGCTGCTTGGAATTATAGAAAAACCAAACGGCAAGCAGTTGCTTGTTCAGGATAAGGAACGTTTTTTTATCAAAGAGGATACAGAAAAAAATTTCAGTAACTATTCATTTTTGAAAAACAGGGATAAAAATATCGGGAATCCGATGAAAAAAGGTGAAGGGGTTTTCAATTTCAGATACGGACCGGTAAACTCAGGAGTGGGTGAGGCTGGAATATTCAATATATGCACATACGGAGAAAGAATCATCTCGGCAAATATAGATCCCTCTTATAAAAAACGGGGGATAGAAGAGATGATCAAAGGCTCAAATGTAAAAAAGGCATTAAGATTGAGCGAAGATATATGTTCTAATTTTGCCTTTTCCCACTCAACCGCATTCCTAAGAGCAATTGAGAATGCAGGCAAGCTTCATACCGATACCACTACGAAAAGAATAAGAATCATGGCACTGGAGCTTGAAAGGATTTATAATCATCTGTTTGTTATGGCAAGATTATCAAAAGGAGCGTCTCAAAATGTATTGACCTCTCATCTTGAAGGACTTTTTGAGGAAGCATTAAGAACAAACAGGCGGTTTTCCGGTTCCAGATTTCTTAAAAATCTGAATGGATTGTCTATAGATGTAAGCAGATTAATCAATATGGATGAAACAGCAAGCAGAATCAAAAATATAAAAGATAAATTTACCGAGCTTTACAGACATAGTCTCAAAAGCTGGAATTTTATAGACAGAATCTACAACACGGCGACACTCTCCAAAGATAAGGCGTTGGATATAGGCATAACGGGTCCTAGTCTCAGAGCAACCGGCGCTGATGAGGACCTAAGAAAATATGAGAAACTTTATAAAAACTTTACGCCCCGCACGGAAAAAAACGGCGATGCCCTATCGAGGATGCAGGTAAGAGCCGCAGAAATCATCGACTCATGCGAAATCATAGAAGAACAGATAGAGAAAATAAAGCAGGAAAAACAGCAGGACAATAAAATCGATTTATCCTCTATCTCAGGAGACGGGATAGGCGCTTGTGAATCACCTTCCGGGCTTGTGGTATATTTTATTGAATTATCCGAACGGATTATTAAAAATGTTTACATATCAACACCATCTCTGTTCGGATTTAAGGCGTTTTGCGATTCTCTTGAAGGGCATATTTTTACGGATTTCAGCTTTGCGCTTGATTCCTTTGGCATAAATTTTGCAGATTGTTCAAGATAGGAGAACAAAAATGAATTCATGGGCTCTGTTTGGTATAACAAAAAAACTTACCGAAAAATTTGATTATCCGCCAATGAAACATGTAAAAAAAATAGGCGACAGATTTAAAAAATCTATACATCTGTATCCCATAGATGTAGGCAATGACGGTGCGCTGAATTTTGAAATGACTGCAATGGCGGCGCCTCAATATAATATCCACAGATTTGGAATATTTTTTACCGATTCTCCAAGACATGCGGATATTCTGCTAATTCTTGGCAGACCCACAGAGGCTATGATCAAACCACTTAAAGAAACAATAAATCAACTGCCTGAACCGTTCGGCATAGTCGCATTGGAAAACAATCAGGAAACAGGTATCGATATAGAAAATTTGAATCTTCCGAATCTGCTTGCTCATATAAAAGAAGAGATAGATGCAAAATCTATAATATCGCTGCTTCTTGGAATAATGGAGAAATAATATGATATATCTGATTTTATGCTTATTTGTATTCGGGTCTATATCCGGGTTTCTCAATCGTAAAGTAAGCTATTTATCAGCATTTTTCGCTTCCATACTGTCGTTTATTGCGGGATTTGAAGCCAAATTTTCAGGATACATATTTGTGGACAAGTTCCGTTTTTTGCCAAACATCTATGTCGGAATCGGCATTGACAAACTAAGCGGACTCTTCTTAATGATTGCATCGATATCCTGGATTGCAATCGCGCTTTTTTCCATCGATTTTGGCAATCACTATAGAAAAAGAATGGCTATCTTTTTAAATCTCTCGATAATGGGTATGTTCCTGATTTTAGCCGCCTATGATGCGATAATATTTCTTGCCGGATGGGAAATAATGACAATAGCTTCATATCTTTTGATAACCGAGCATGAGGGCTCATACAAAGAAGCGTTTCAATTTTTATCCTTCAGCGAAATATCAACAGTCAGCCTTATTATAGCATTCCTCAGTCTTTTTATATCAAACGGATCGTTTGCTTTGCTTAACATTCACTCGAAAAGTATCGCCTTTCTTGTATTCGCATCGCTGGCATTTATAGTAAAGATGGGTATAGTTCCGTTTCATACCTGGCTCAAAGATGCTCACTCAAAAGCTCCGTCCAATGCATCGGCTCTTTTAAGCGCTCCCATAACACTTATGGGTGTTTACGGACTTGCAAAGATTATCTCTATAACAGGTTATATCCATATATGGGGAATAGCTGCTATCATAATGGGAAGCCTTTCGGCTTTCTGGGGCGCAATGGAAGCTGCCGTGGCTAAGGGATTGAAAGTGCTGCCTGCCTATTCAACGGTTGAGAACAACGGCATGATACTTGCGACATTGGGTCTGTCTGCGGTCGCGTATTCGGTTTCGGCAAACTCGACACTCTACGAATTTGCCTTCCTGACAGCCATCATCTTATCAATAGCGCATACAACCTCAAAGACGCTTCTGTTTTTGTCGATAGGTCAGGCGAAAGAACAACTCAACGAAGAAAGCATAGACAATGTGAGAGGAATACATAAAAGCGTTGGCAAAATCCCCGCGCTCGGCATCGTTATTTCAGGTTTGTCTTTCAGCGCATTTCCAACACTAATAGGATATGTAGCCGAGTGGATGCTTCTTGAGTCGATTTTTCAATCTTATCAGTTTCACAGCATATTAGACAGAATAGTCAGCTCAAGCGGCGGTGTTCTTTTGTCTCTTGCAATCGGTTTTGCATCGTTTTCTATGGTTAAACTTATCGGATATTCCGCTCTGGGATACAATCACGATAAAGTTGCCAGAAAAATTCCAACATTTTTTATGCATACCTCAGAGATATTTTTAATAATAATGATATTTGCTATGAGCTTTTTTGCCTCTGCCATATTTTTGAACTTGGGATATTCAAAATTTGTAATAGGAGCGCTCGGGGTTCCTAACAGGTGGCTTCTGGCAAGTGCGAAGCCGGTCTTCGGCGTAATTTCACCGGCATTTTTCGCAATAGTGATGTCAGGATTGTTCACTGTTCCGTTTATCATCTATCTTAAAAACAGAGTTAAGACTAAAAAGGTTATCTCCTGGAATGGCGGTCTTGCTTTAAAGGAAGACGAGTATTTCAGCGCAAGCGCATTCTCTTTTATAATAAAGTTTATTCTCAGATTTGTTTATATGACAAAAGAGGTTGAGAGAGAAAACTATGCTTATGTTGTTACAAATGATCTGTTTGAATCGTTTTATGCGTTGGTGATAAAATTATTCAAAAAAGCAGGATATCGCATAAGTCATTTTATAATGAACGGAAAGATACATATTTATATTTTATATATTCTTGTTACATTCATATTTATTTTTATATATTTCGGAGCGTTGTCGTAATTCGGAAACTTGGTATTTCAACAAGCTGCTTGATGTTGCTGTGATTTCGCCTAAATTTATGCTTTAGACAAAAACTGTCTAAACCATAGTCTGGGGGCAAGCCTATGAACGATGATAGGGTATTTACCGATAAGCTCGTATGCGGAAATCTGCTTTCCAACCTGAACTCTGAACAACTGAAAACCCTGGCAAGCTCGGTTTCAATCAGAAATCGCTGGGAAATAACGGTGTATAGGAGTCGGATTCGTTCCAGAAGCGCTAAGGATACGCATCTGGTAAATAAAATTACACCCGATATTAAGCGGGAAATCGGCAGCGTGAGAGAATATATCAGCGGAGCAGATATCATAAGACTCGATAAGGATATCTGCATGGATGAGAAGTTTCATTTTAATGTCAGGCTCTATGTAACAAGAAAATTTGCCAGAATCGCGCATATGTTTGATGCCAACTTCTTCCCCTCGAGCAACATTGAAGAACCTGATATTGTAATCGTCATGGTTCCTGAATGGGAAAACAGGGCTATCTATATCTATCCGTCTGACAAGGGGATTGTTCATAACTTCGTTTTGGGAACCGACTATTACGGCGAGGCTAAAATGGCTGCGTTGAGATCTGCTCTTTATTTAACCGGAGAATACAGAAACGGGCTCGGGCTTCACGCCGGAGGAAAACTTTTCAGGGTAAAGACAGATAGTGGAATTTCCGAAAAAGGCGCATTGATTTTCGGACTTTCAGGAACGGGAAAAACAACCATAACCATTAACGATCATGGGCTCATTCCACCGGAAGGTATATCAATACTTCAGGATGATATTATGCTCTTAAGAGACGATGCCTTTGCCTACGGAACCGAACACAGCTTCTATATCAAAACCGACAACGTCACAAGCCAGCCTGAAATTTTTCACGCTACGCAAGCTCCTATGGCTATTGCTGAGAATGTGTGGGTTGATGATGAGGGCGAAATCGATTTTGACAATCTATCGTTGACTTCAAACGGACGGTGCTTGGTACCAAGATTTGCCCTGCCTCATTCAAGAGACGACGTTAATCTTTCAAAGGTCTCATGCATCTTTTTTAACACAAGAAGGGATGACCTCCCCCCTATAGGAAAGCTTTCATCGGCTTATCAGGCAGCCGCCTATTTTATGCTTGGCGAATCTATGATTACATCGGCATCTGACCCGAAACTTGCCGGAAAATCCAAAAGGGTTGTAGGCTTCAATCCGTTTATCTTAACCGATCCGGCAAAAGAAGGCAATAAATTTTTGGAAATTCTGAAAAAAAACAAAATCGATGCGTACATTGTCAACACCGGAAGAATCGGAAAAAGCAATATAACCCCTCAGATTACAATGGGCGTAATCAAAGATGCGTTAAAAGGACAAATCAGCTGGAAATTCGATAACGATCTGGGCTATTTTATTGCGGATAAATCCGAATCCTGCGATTTGTCAAATTTTGAACCGCACAAAATATTCGGTTCGGATTACAATTTTATGATGAAAAAACTATATGGAGAAAGAATGGAGTATCTGTCCAAATTTAGCGGATTAAACAGAAAAATTCTCGAACATCTTAAGGAGACAAAATGAAGGTAGCGATTTTGGTTCACGACGGTTTTGAAGATCTTGAATATTTTGTTCCGAAATACGCGTTGATTATGAACGGTTTTAATGTCTTAACGGTGGGAATGAGGATGAAAAAGGAATGCAAAGGCAGATGGGGACTTGCCGCTGAGGTTGATGTTCTTGCCACCGAAATCTGTCCTGAAGAACTCTCCGGAATTCTTATACCCGGAGGCTATGCGCCGGATAAAATCAGAAGATTTCCACCCGTTCTTAAACTCGTAAAAGCCATTGATGAGGCAAAAAAACCTTTGGGGCTGATATGTCATGCCGGTTCCGTTGCGATATCGGCAAAGATTTTAAACAAAGGCGACAAATGCACAAGCTCATACGGAATAAAGGACGATTTAATCAATGCCGGAGCCGAATGGATTGATAAGTCTGTGGTAATTGATGGAAACAGGATTTGGGCTCAAGGTGTAAAATCGCTTGCAGAATATACCAATTCCGCTCTCAATATACTTAAACAGGGTAAATAAATTGTTGTTGGGGGGTTGGGAAGACATGCAAGGCACGCCTCCCCAAAATGTTTAATTTCTCATCAGTTGTCTAAAATATATAAGAATTTTTCTATTTGTCAAGAAAAATTTTGAAATCTATTTGCCTTTAGTTTACCGCTACCTGCTCTGATTTGTATATTCCGCTGAAATTGGATAAGGACACCTTTTTCGGAAATAGATTA
>JALWSW010000017.1 GCA_027080125.1 Campylobacterales bacterium
GTGTTATACCTGTCTCTCAGACATTGGGAAGCGCTCTTAATATAGTTATGGCAATTGTTTTGCTAATTTTTGTCCCTTTGGTCCTTTCTCTCATGACTCCAAAAGATTCTAAAAGAATCTCAGCTATTCCAGAGGCAATTCGCGAGCCAACTAAAATAATCGAAAGACCTAAATCCGAATGGACAGTTGCTGATAAGCTTGAAAATAGCATGCTGCTTTCAATGATTATAGGCTTAGCAGGATTAATCTATATTGTTTATTATTTTGGTACACATGGCTTTGCACTAAATCTTAATATTGTTAACTTCACATTCCTCATTATTGGAATTATATTACATAAAAGACCTATAGCTTATATACAAAGTATATCAGATGGCATAAGAGGAACGGCAGGCATAGTCCTTCAGTTTCCTTTTTACGCAGGCATTATGGGGATGATGAAGTTTTCGGGATTAGTTGTAGTAATTGCAGGATGGTTTGTATCCATTTCTAATGCAACATTTCTCCCGGTTCTTACTTATATATCTGCAGCAATTGTAAATATATTCGTTCCTTCAGGCGGTGGACAATGGGCAGTGCAAGGTCCTGTAATGGTGCAGGCAGCCAAAGCTCTTCATGTCCCGATTTCTAAAATTGTAATGTCTTTGGCATATGGTGATGAATGGACAAATCTGTTTCAACCTTTCTGGGCATTGCCACTTTTGGGGATATGCGGTGTAAGGGCAAGAGATATTATGGGTTATGCGATGGCACTTATGTTTGTAGGTCTCCCATTGTTTATAATAGTCTTGTTGATTCTTTGATGACATTCAGCATTCAACAAAACACTATTTTCTTAAATATATTCAGTTTAGTTATTTCAATCAGGTTGAATAGTGAAATTGCTATGATAGAATGAATAGAAAAGCAATTAATAAGTCTGAGATGTTTAGAATTTTGCCTTGCAATATCTTTCATAAGGAGATATAGATAAATGCGTCAAAAGGATATCGATGATTTTCGTCTTTATGTCAAAGAACACAAAAAACGCTCTCTCGTGGATAAAAGAATGAGCGAGACCGAAGCAATCGGTAAATATGTTTCAGACGGTGATTATATCGCTTATGATTTTTCGTCTTTAACCAGAGGTCCTCAGGCACTGATTCGAGAAATCATAAGACAAAAAAAGCGGCACCTCTCAATCTGTGCAAAATTTACACTTGCAGAATCTTCACTTATGACAGGCGCAGGTTGTGTTGACAAGATAGATGTTGGATTTTTGGGAACAATTCCCTATATAAACCGAGCCGCAGAGGCGGGAAAGGTGAAGTTAGAAGAATGGACGAACGGTTCGCTAAGTTTCAGACTCACTGCAGGCGCCTACGGAATGCCGTTTATAGCTACAAGGGCAGGTCTTGGGACTGACACGATTAAGTATTCCGGGGCGGTGGTATCTAAAGATCCTTTCACAGGTAGCAATGTTTTGCTTTTGCCGCCGCTTAATCCTGATGTTGGGCTTATTCATGTTCAGGAAGCTGATATCTATGGTAACGCAAGGGTATACGGACCAACCGTTTCAGCACTGGAAACTGCCGCCGCATCAAAGAAAACCATAATTTCGTGCGAAAGGATAGTGGAAACCGATGAATTCAGAAAAAATCCGTCAGCTACGACAATACCTGCGTTTTGCGTTGATGCTGTTGTTCATTTGCCTTTTGGTGCGTGGCCTGGCGGAACGCAAGGATATTATGAAGTTGACAAAGAACAACTCTCTGAATTTGCAAAGATAACTGACCAAGAAAAGATGCAGAAATATCTTTCGCAATGGGTTTACAGATTTTCGAATCATTTTGAACTGCTTGACTATCTGGGTTCCAAGCACCTGTCAAACCTTATTGAACAAGCAACGATTATTGAGGGGTATAGATGATGAGTTATACCGATACGGAGATGCTGATCTGCCAAACATCAAGAATTATAGAAAACAACAGAACCGTTTTCGTCGGTTTCGGATTGCCTCAGGTTGCAGCCATTCTTGCCGAGATGCTTTACGCGCCTAATATGATACAACTTTTTGAATTCGGAGCGGTAGGACCTCAGTCGATGATTCCTTATATGAGAGGCACAATGGGAGGACCGTCAAACTGTTACAAATCGATTAAATGGTGTTCAATGACTGAAGCATTTTCTTACGCATCGGCAGGCTATATCGATATCGGAATACTCGGAGCGGTAGAAATAGACAGATACGGCAATATCAATTCCACTATGCTTGGTGAGGGCTACGATATGCCGGAAAAGAGATTTCCCGGTAGCGGTGGGGGAAGTGAG
>JALWSW010000018.1 GCA_027080125.1 Campylobacterales bacterium
CTCAGGATCTGATGCCCGGATTTTTTATTCTCTTTTTTCTTGTCTCGCTCTTTCTTATTATAGCAGGCAAACCTATTACGGGAGTCATTTTTGAAAGAGGCGCATTTAGCGCAAATGACACGCAAGCCGTTTATTATGCATTGGTTGCTTATGCGCCAAGTCTTTTTGCCTATTCAGCTATCAGAACAATTACCCCGCTTTTTTATGCCAAAGGCGACACAAAAACCCCAAGCAGATTTAGCATAATCGGTGTTGTTTTGACAATCGTATCTGCAGTCAGTCTATCAATAGAGACAGGCTATATCGGAATAGCCTTGGCAACAAGCATAGGAGCAACCGTTAATCTTATTTTGCTTATTAAAGAGCTTGCCAGGGGCAATTTGAGATTTTCTCTGCCGATTGTCAAAATGCTGATTTTTGCCTTAATTACACTACCTTTTGCCGTTTTTTTGCACTACCAGTATCCTGAAACATTTGCCGGCAGATTGTTGCAGCTTACGGGTTTGACCGCTGTTTTTTTTGCTGTTTCGGCGATTTTTTTCGGA
The DNA here is from genome assembly GCA_027080125.1 of Campylobacterales bacterium. GTDB lineage: Bacteria > Campylobacterota_A > Desulfurellia > JAADFJ01 > JAADFJ01 > JAADFJ01. The sequence continues at coordinate 546 of JALWSW010000018.1, forward strand.
AAGATTTTAAAGCCACTTCTTCGAATGTAGCATTGACAAGCAGTATTGCGATGATCAGAAAAATAGAATCAGGTAGCCACATAATTGAAGGCAGTGCAAGTGAGATTGCGACTTTTTTGGAAAATATGAGGATAATATAGTATATGATAAATAATATCAGGCTTATGCCGTATGCGCCAGATTTTCCCGAGCGAGGCAGATGAATGCCCAGACACATTCCTATAACTCCGAAAATAAAAACCGATAATATAGACGCTATATGTTTGTTTATGAAAATCCTGAACTTCAGATCATTTCCGTTCGAACGGGCGTATCTGATTAGCTCGCCAAGATTCATATAGCTTGGATTTATGGCGACATCTGTTTGTAAAAAAGGTTTGAACTCCTCTATTTTCATATTCATAGACGAGAAATCTTCAAGAACCTCTTTATCAGGCTCAAGTAGCTTTCCGTTCTCTATTTCAAAAAAGAGTGAATTATTACGAGAAAACAGCTTTCCGGCATCGGCAAAGATGATAATCTTCGTTTTTTTGTTCCTCTTTTCTATAAAAAGAGATCTCAGGCGTTTTTGATTGTCAATATAATTTGAATAAATAACAAGTCTGGGTATTTTATCGTAAAATATCTTTTCTTTTATAGATTCGGAAATTGTTTTTCTGGTTATGGAAAACAAAATCGATTTGTATCTGCTTTTGCTATATGGAAGCAGATAAAAGTTTATCAGAAATTCAATGAAAAAAATAGCAAGCGAGATAATCATAACAGGTTTTATGATTCGGACGAATGTCATACCGCTTGTTCTCATGACGATAAACTCATTGCTTGATGCCAAGTTTGAAAAAAGCAAAAACATGCCGATCAGATGAGACATCGGAACCGCATAGAAGAGGGTAAAAATTGCAATATATGCGGTTAGTTTGAGTATATCGACCAAACCGGCTCCGGGGGCAAATATTATTGAAAAAAATTTGGCAAAATTTCCCAAAATCAGAACCGTTGAGATAGCAAACAAACTCAGCAGAAACGGCAAAAAATAGCCTTTGTAAAAATATCTGTTGATTAGATTCATCGTTGCTTAGCTATCCGAGAAAAAACGCGAAAACCGCTCGTGAAAAAAAGATTGACAGCAATGCTGCAGCGGAAAGAAACGGACCAAACGGTATTTTGTTTTGCCTAAAAATGAAAACCGATGCCGCAATTCCCAATACTGAGCCGACAAAGAGCGTAAAAATTGCGCCTTTTATTCCCAAAAAAAGCGTTATCGCAAAAATCAGTTTGATATCGCCAAAACCCAACGCCTCTTTTTTCGCCGATTTTCCCACCACCAGACCAAGCAAAAAAAGAAACAGCGACACCCCGAAGGCATCAAGCAGCAAAAGCAATGAGTTATGGTCAAAAAATGTAAAAATCAAACCTATTGCAATTAAAGGATATGCAAGGACATCCGGCAAGATATAGTAATAAAAATCAATACCCGAGAGTGCTATAAGAAGCGAAGCGAACAGGAGATATTTTATCAGCAGAAGCGTTAATGAAAATTTCAGGTATAATACTAAAAAGATTATGGCGGTAAAAAGTTCGACAACAGGATATATGGCCGAAATCGGTTCGCCGCAGCTTCTGCACCGACCCTTTAGCAGCATAAAACTTATTACAGGAATATTATCATACCATTTCAGCGTACTTCCGCACCTTGCACAATGGGATGGCGGGGTAACTATTGACTTATGTCTGGGAACCCTGTATATGA
>JALWSW010000019.1 GCA_027080125.1 Campylobacterales bacterium
CCTACTCCGTGACACTCATAGCAGCCCACATTTGCCCTGAAATGTTTGCTTGCTCCCCATTGCTGATACAAGCCGGTAGTGGTTCTCTTGTGACATGCAATGCAACCTTTACTCTTTGCAGAAAGCTATGAGTAAATAATGCCGTTTGCATTGGCACTAAGAGAGTATGCCGAAATGACCAGCAAGGATAACCCAACAATCCATTTTCTCATAAAAAAACCTCCTTATGGAATTTAATTTCCTACAATCATCCTACACTTTAAATATTTAATCGTTTGAAAGCTATAAATTTTGTGTTAAAGTTATGCAAATCTTGTAAAGACTATGGTATTCTTAAAACCTTAAATTGTTTTGCTTGATCTTGCAATAAGACAAACTGCGTGGAAACTGTTTTCTACAGTCTTTGAGAACCGGTTTTGATAGCTTTTCTATCGGCATCAGCCATCATCTTAGCGGTCAGATCTGAAAAATCAGCCGTTAAGATAGGTTTATGATTCAATGATCTATAAACTGTTTATTCTTCACATCAATCAAGCCCTTATCGGTCAGTTTGGCAAATGGAAGTCCGGTAAAGGATAATGTCTGGAAGCGCGTCAATGGATTTTTAATTTTGCATCCGATGCTGAAAAGCGCGTCTTCTGCCTCCTTTTCTTTTTCTGCAAGTTCGCCAAGCGGTAGATCAGAGATTATTCCGCCTATCGGAAGCGGAATTTCTGCAATAATTTTGCCCTTCTCCGCAATTGCAATGCCGCCTCCTGCCTCTATAACTCTGTTTGCCGCAGCAATGATATCATCAATCGTTTTCCCAAAAACCGAAAGCTGAAAGCAATCCCAGTTTAGCGTAGTGGCAAACGCACCCGTTGTAATGCCTGTACCAATTAAATAGCTATATGCAGCATTGCCATTTCCATATCTATCGAAAACGGCATAAAATAGAGTATCGCCCGGCAGATTGTCTGTATCGATCTGCTTATAGATTGTGACAAACTCTTTTGAAAGCACGATCGAACCCGCCTTTCCGGTTGGAAACCGAAAATCGGAACGTTTTAACCTTTTCAACTTCATAGAATTATAAAAAGTTTTAGGATAGCACACCCGCTTCATATCAATCGTGATTTTACCATCTTTTGCAACAGGTTTTCCGTTTGATATCACGATTTTCGGGTTAAATCTTGAAAGATCATCCACTATACACAAATCAGCAATCTTGCCCGGGGCAATGCTGCCCATTTTATCATCAAGATTAAACACAGCTGCAGCGTTAAGCGTCAGCATCTGAATTGCAATAAATGGATTCCATCCAAGTTCTATCAATCTCTCAATTATCCTGTTTAGATGACCCTTTGTGAGATCTCTTGCATTGATTCCATCGGTCGAGGCAGAAAGTAAACGAAAATCAGATATCATCTCTTTAACAGGACTCGCCGTAGCAAGATCGTGTCGATTGCTTCCCTCCCGAAGTATCACGTGAATCCCCCTCCTCAGCCGCTCTATAACCTCTTCGGTGGTAATCGGCTCATGGCAGCTTGATATGCCGCTTGCAAAATATGCATCGAGTCTGTTTCCCCTTGCGCCTGCGGAATGTCCTTGAAGCTTGATACCATAATTTTCCGCAGCTTCAAATAGCTTTGCGGTTCTGCTATCCGGTTTTATAACCTTCGGCCAGTATGCCTCTCCAACACCCAAAACCCTTTGATTGGAAAAAAACGATATGGTCTGATCGACAGTTGGAGCGTTGCTTGTTTCCAGAGCGTCAAACAGAGGCGCAAAGCAGGGTGTTGTGATAAAGATCTTCAAAGGCATTGATTTTGTCATGGATAAAAAAATATCCACGCCTTCTTTTCCAAGAGCATTACCCGGTTCACTTGTTTCCGTGATAACGGTTGTAGTTCCCGCGGCAAGAGCATATCTGACAAACTCATCAATTGAAAAGTAGTAGGCTATATGCGTATGAGCTTCAATCAACCCCGGGCTAATATATGACCCTTTGGCATCGATTTTTATTGTATTCTTGCTACAAGAGCCCTCCGGTATGCTTTTGCCAACATAGGCAAAATAGCCATTTTTGATGAGAATCGAATATCCTTCGAGAATTTCAAGTGTATCCACATTTATAATTTTGCCGTTATATATGGCTATATCGGCACTATCTTCACCTAAAGCCGCTTTTATAACCGGTTCTCTATCCCACATATTTCCTCCGTATGAATTTATCTGCTTTATGCTGTTACCTTTCTGTTGCCTTTCTCAAAAAGGACAAGAAAAACAACACCTGCGATCATTATTGCGCCGCCAAAAAGATTGACGAGGCTAAGATGCTCATTCAATAAAATAGCAGCGGCGGCAACGGTTAGAAGCGATTCGGCATTCATCATTGTCGTGACTATGGAAATCGGAAGATATTTGAAGGCAAGATAAGAAAATCCTCTTGCAAAATAGCCTCCCATCACTCCTGCCAAAGCGATGATGAGAAACAGTTTGATTGTATGCACATTAAAATCGGACTTTATCAGAACCGTTGCTGCAAAGAAAATTCCTATAAAAAAGGCGCGCCAGAGATTGACTGCCATCATATCAAGCGATACCGAAAACCTTCTGATTACATAAGCCTGAGATGCGTTGCTCAGCGCAAATATAATCATCCATAGAATTCCGAGAAAATCAAACCTTCCCCCCTTGTAAACTATCATTATGCTTCCTGATATCACAATAGCCAATGCCAACCATGAAAGAGATTTAAAGCGTTCCTTCAAAAACAACACGCCGAGGATTATAGCAAAGACAGTCTGAAGTTTTGCAAGCAGCGATGTGCCTGCGGCTCCGATACGTCCTACCGATAGAAACAGAAAATATGATCCGACTATCGTTAATGCCGAAACGCTTATAATCGGAAGAGGATTTGCTTTCAGTTCTCCGAATAGATCTATTTTTGTAAAGATTCTCGACAATATAGAGCCGACAACAAAGGCAGATGAGAAAAATACAAGCATAAAAGAATCGATGTTGACACTTTTAATAGAGAACTTTGTCAACAGATACATACCTGAGACTGATATGATAGTGAATATTAGATAAAGATAACCTTTTTTATAATCGGTAATCATAGACGAACTTTAGAGAATCCTATCTATCATCTCTTATTTTATCAAGCAGTTGGTTGAGCGCTTTTGCCTCCTCAGGCGATATATTTTCAAGAAATCGCTCGATTTTTACTTGCTTATCGATTCTGTTTAAAAGCTTAAGTCCTTCTTCCGTTATGCTTATGTCTTTTTTTCTCCTGTCAACAGGACATTCATTGCGTTTTATTAGCTGTTTTTTGTGAAGTTTGTCAACGACTCTGCTGATATCGCAATTTTTATCAAGCATCCGTTTTCGCAAAAGATCCAGCGACCTTGCCTTGCCTCCGAATTCTTTCAAAATTTTCAGAACATTATACCCTGAAGAGCTGAGGTCATATTTTTTTAGATACTGAAGAAATCTATAATGAAGCTGGCTGGCCGTATAGATCAGATTTATCATCCCCTTGTGATGTTCGTTTCGAAATCGCCAGCCTATCTCCTCTTCGATTTTCATTTTTTGTTTAGTCGGCAAGTTTTTTTGCTATAGCGGCAACATGTCTGCCCTGAAAATATGCTCCTGCCAATTCGTTCTCACTTGGCAGGCGGCTTCCATTCTCTCCGGCAATCGTGGAAGCTCCATAGGGAGAACATCCGCTGATTTGATCGGTCCTCATCTGTCCGGCAAATGTATAAGGAAGACCAACAACAATCATCCCGTGATGAAGCAGCGTAATATGAAAAGAAAGAATGGTGGATTCCTGACCTCCATGCTGGGTGTTTGAGCTTGTTATAACGCTTCCGGGCTTGCCGACTAAGGCGCCTTTTGCCCAAAGTCCGCCAGTTGCATCAAGAAACTGTCTCATTTGTCCGCACATATTGCCGAATCTGGTAGGTGTTGCAAAGATGATAGCATCGGCGTTTGTCAGATCCTCAACGGCACATATCGGAACATTTGCCTGCTCTGCAACCGTTTTTGATGCCCCCATCTTTTCAATTACATCATCCGGCAAGGTTTCCGGAACGCGCTTTATAAAAGATTCCACACCTGCCACGCTGCCTGCTCCTCTTGCAGCCTCAGACGCCATTCTATAAATATGCCCATATAATGAATAATAAACAACCAGTAGTTTCATAATATCCTCCTTGTTGATCTTTTTAAAAATATATGGTTAAACTTTATCTGTTTCAACCTGAAAATTGAACTTGACAATTGAAAAAATAACCCCGGCGCCCTACAATCTATGAGGCAAAAGACAAAATTATATACTTTATGAGGTAATAATGATTTATGAACTAACGGAAATAATTAGGAAGAAACAGGATAAAATAGACAAATGGTTTGAAAGCAAGAAATATATAGTCCAACCAATCTATTGCTCGTTTGACATAAGGAACTTCGGACATAAGGCGGTTGTGGTAGATTCAAATGTGTTTCCTGCAGGCTTCAACAACCTATGCAGGAGATCCCGCCAGATTGCATCGGAGAGCTTCAAGCTTTATATAGATAATCATTTTGAAGCAACACAAAAGATCGGGCTTGTTGCTGAGGCAACAAACAACACCCACTATTATGACAACATCATCGCAATAAAGCAGATTCTTGAGGACGGTGGATTTGAGTTTAGGGCAGGATCGTTCGGTATTGCGGAAAAAACAGAGGTGTCCGGTTTTTCCGAAGGCTCTTTAGTGCTAAATGCTGTAAAAAGAAAAGATGACAAATTATCGTTTGATCGTTTTGTTCCGGATCTGATACTTCTGAACGATGATTTTTCGACAACAGACCCGAAATTGCTTGCAGGCTGCAGGCAGTCTGTTGCTCCGGCTGTTGAGTTGGGATGGTTCAGGCGAAAAAAACATAAGCATTTTGCAATTAAAAATCGTCTCATAAAAGAGATAGCAGAGCTGATAGGTATCGACAGATGTTTTATAGGAGCATATTTTGAATTTGTAAATGACGTTAATTTTAAGACAAAAGATGGGTTTGACGAAATAGCAATAAAAATAGACGAGGTGATTTCTAAGATTCAAAAAAAATATGATGAGTACGGCATTAAAGAAAAGCCGTTTGTTTTTGTAAAAGGGGATTCATCGACCTACGGAATGAACGTAATACCGTTTCATTCAGGCAAGGAGTTTCTCGAAATAAATTCAAAAACAAGAGCCAAACTTCACAAATCAAAAGGCGGCAGAATAGTAACCGAGGTTATGATTCAGGAGGGAGTGCCCACGATAGATATAATTGAGGACAAGGTTGCCGAACCTGTTGTATATTGCGTAGGAGGCAAACCTGTGGGGGGATTTTTCAGGGTCAATCCAGCCCGATCGGTTGAGGAAAATCTCAATTCCAGAGGTATGCGTTTTACTCCTGATATCTTATGTCCGCAAGCAAAAGGCAAAAATATCCCAAAATCCAACGTAACAAAAGAAAAAATAGCCGTTTACAATTTTCTTGCCAGATTAGGGGCGCTTGCAATCGGATATGAGATGGAAGAACTAAAATGAGATGGCTTTTTATAATAGATCCGATTGAAAACCTGAATAAGTCAACCGATACGACATATCCTATTATCAGAGAATCCTGCAATCGCGGAATTGATACATTCATTGCCCAGATAGGCGATCTGTTCTTTGATAAAAAGGCAAGACTTGCCGCTAGAAAGATTGAGTTTGCAGAAAAGGAAAAATTGGGCGAAAAATCGGTTTTCCCGCTTGATGAGTTTGATCTGATCTTTATGAGAAAAGATCCACCTTATGATTATGCGTTTCATTTCGCAACACAACTTCTTTCCTTCAGCAAAAAGGTGGTAAATTCTCCGCAAAGTCTCAGAGATTTTAATGAAAAACTGATTATATTGAATTTTCCCGAGCTTATTCCGCCGACAATCGTATCATCAAATTGTGACCAGATTGAGGAATTTATAAGAAGCTGCGATGAGTTTGCCGTCATCAAATCGCTTGATTCATATCAGGGAAAAGCGGTTACAAGGGTAGGAACAAATGAGAAAAATCTGAATAACCTGATAGAAAAACTCACTCAGAACGGAAAACTGCCGATTATGGTTCAGCAGTTTCTTCCCAATGTTACCGGTGGAGACAAAAGAATATTGGTTTTAGGCGGCAGACTTTTAGGTGCAGTCAACAGAATTCCCAAAGCCGGATCGTATCTATCCAATTTTGGTCAGGGCGGCAGCGGACACAAAACAGAGATAACGGAACGGGATCGGAAGATAGCAGAGAAGCTTGCACCCTTTCTCATAGGAAACGGCATTCATTTTGCGGGGCTGGATGTAATTGATGGCTATCTTACCGAAATAAATATTACCTGCCCTACGGGACTGCAGCATATAAACAGACTGGAAGGCGTTAATCTGGAGAAAACCGTCGTCGATTATTTTATCAGCCTTGCTGAATCTATAAAATAACCTGCCTATGAATGCGCTTGATATAAAAGGCCTCACAAAAAGATATAAAAACGGACCTCTGGCGCTCGAGCGAATCGATTTGACGGTCAAAAAAGGTGATTTTTTCGGCTTGATCGGGGCAAACGGTGCGGGAAAAACAACCTTGATCGGAATCATCACAGATCTTGTCGTCAAAACCGGAGGCAAGATATCTATTTTCGGATATGATATCGATACCGATTTTGACAAGGCAAAAACAGTCATGGGAGCAGTTCCCCAGGAGATAAACTTCAATATATTTGAGAAGGTAAGCGATATTCTGATTCATCAAGCCGGATTTTATGGAATTTCGAAGAGTATAGCTTCAAAAAGAGCGGGTAGATATTTAAAACAGCTTGGTCTGTGGGATAAAAGAAACACCAAGGCGAATTCTCTTTCAGGCGGTATGAAAAAACGGTTGATGATAGCAAGAAGCCTTGTTCATGAACCGAGTCTGCTCATTTTAGATGAGCCGACCGCTGGAGTTGATGTTGAACTAAGACACCAGATGTGGGACTTTTTAAAAACGCTCAATAGAGAAGGAAAAACGATAATACTTACAACTCATTATCTGGAGGAGGCGGAATATCTGTGCAAAAATCTATCGATAATTGATCATGGAAAAATCGTTGAGAGAGGTTCAACAAGAGAGCTGTTGAGTAAATTGGACAGGCAGACTGTTATTTTTTATTTGAAGACACCTGCTGAGGTAAAATCACTGGACGGTTATAAAATTAATCAGATCGATGATATGACTATAGAGGTGGAAATAGCCAAAAATCAAAATATTAATAAGGTTGTCTCTCTTTTGGATAAACAGGGAATTATCATAAACGGAATGAGAAACAGATCAAACAGACTTGAGGAGTTGTTCTTTTCTATTTTAGGAAAAAATGAAAAATAGAGAAAATATCATATCATTATATACGATTGTCGAGAGGGAAATAAAGCGGACGCTTAGAATCTGGCTGCAGACATTAATACCTCCGGTTATCACAATGAGCCTGTATCTTGTAATTTTCGGAAATTTTATAGGATCACAGATAAAGGGGATTGGCGGTTTCAGTTATATGGAGTTTATCGTGCCGGGACTTATTATGATGGCTGTAATTACCAATTCTTATTCAAATGTGGTTTCATCGTTTTACAGTGCCAAGTTTATGAAAAGCATAGAAGAGCTGTTTGTCTCGCCCACACCGAGCTGGGTTATAGTTACAGGATATATGTTAGGAGGAATAGCTCGCGGGCTTATGGTGGGGCTACTCGTGACAATTGGATCACTGTTTTTTGCCGCGCCTCATATATACAACATTTTTATCGTAATTCTGTTTGTTATTCTTACATCGGCAGTCTTTTCTCTGGCTGGAATGATAAACGGTATATTGGCACGAAGCTTTGATGATATTTCGATTATCCCGACATTCGTTTTGACGCCGCTGACATATCTTGGTGGGGTATTTTATTCTATCTCTCTGCTTCCCGATTTTTGGCAGAAGTTGTCCAAGCTTAATCCGATTTTATATATGGTAAACGGATTCAGATACGGATTTCTCGGAATAAGCGATATCAATGCGGTTTTTGGTCTTATTATGCTGGTTATATTTGCAGTGCTGCTTTTTTGCGCAAATTTGTATATGTTAAAAAAAGGAATCAGAATAAAGACATAATAAACCGACTTCATAAATAATGCGCCTGCTGAAGATCCATGGCGTGTTCCTGCTCCATTGCCGCACCTCTTTCTTGAATTTTTACCGCATAATCAATATTTTAATATAATCCAATGCATGGTAATTTCCAAGCTTGTCAAATTTATCGGCGCTACTGGATGGATAAATCCGAGATTAATAACTCTTTGAAAGCAGCTTTTTATCAAAACGTATCAGGGATTGCCTTGCTTAAAAATCCATGCGGCTTCAGCATGCAGCTATCTTTGACCTTCATAAGTTCAGCCGGATATATTGTAAATTGGCCAAACCTCCTGTTTATCCGGTAGATCTCATGCTCGATGCGATTACTTTTTCTGCCCTCTTCAAACAAATACAGGGTTGATGATTCTGTCAGTTCCGAAACCGAGATGCCTACCGATCTTATCGGTTTGCTGACTTTGCTAACAAGCATAACGCAATGACTGTAGATTATATCTGCCTGATTTGTAGGATTTTCAATTCTCATGCTATATGAGCTGTGATGACGTCTGAATCTCAGATAAATCGTTACTATGCTGCCTTTTAAACCTTTTTCCTTTAGCCGCCAGGCAACCTGATAAGAGAGTTTCATAATTATTGCATTTATATATTGACGGTTGCGCGTAAGATGAGTCAATGTGGTCGATTTTCCAACCGATTTGACCGGTTTGGCAGATACCTCAGAATTATCTATGCCACAAGATATATTATGCAGCTTTTCTGCTTCTTTTCTACCGAAAAGGGACTCCAGAAGATTGGTATCCGCCCTCCTCAGCGATGCCGTATTGCTTATTTGGTGTGTTAGAAGTTTCTGTCTGATTTTTTTTCCTATACCGGGAAAATCCTCAAGCGGCAAGGAAAGCAGGATATCATCCATATTTTCTTCGGAAATCTGAAATATGCCAGACGGTTTTGCCAGTTTGCTTGCAATTTTTGCAAGAAGTCTGTTTTTTGCTATTCCTATGGAGCATGGAAGTTTAAATCGCTTAAGCATCTCATCCTTAATTGCGCGGGCAAGACCGATTGGTGTGCCAAAC
>JALWSW010000020.1 GCA_027080125.1 Campylobacterales bacterium
ACGATAATGTAAAAAATGTTCGCGTAAGCAAAACTGTCGATATGGAAATAGAGGAAACCGGAGCAGATGCATTGCAGATAGCAACCGAAATTGCCGAGAAAATTCTTATAAACCCGGTAATACATGAGGCTGATATAGAAAAATTATGAAGAAGCGGTTCGGAATAGTAACATTTCCGGGCTCAAACTGCGATACTGATTGTCGCTATGCCGTAAAGGTTGCGGGAGCGGAACCTATTATGATATGGCATGAGGAGCCTGATTTTAGCAAGGTTGATTGTATAATTTTGCCCGGCGGTTTTTCTTATGGTGACTATCTGAGGGCAGGTGCTCTTGTTGCCGCTTCTCCTACAATGAAACTGATTGCCAGATATGCTGCCGGCGGAGGGCTTGTGCTTGGAATCTGCAACGGATTTCAGATTCTTGTTGAGACCGGGCTCTTGCCGGGAGCGCTTTTAAAGAATAAAACGCTTAGATTTATACATAAAGATGTTTATCTGAAATCGGTCAGGAAAACGCCATTTAGCTATCTAATAGATGAGAAAGATATAATGAAAATGCCCATTGCTCACAGCGAGGGGCGCTATTTTTCCGATAAACAGAACTATAACCCTATTTTTAGATACTGTGGCAGTAATGGAGAGATTTCTGAGGAGTTTAATCCCAACGGCTCTATCGATTCGATTGCCGGGATTGTAAATGAAGGTGGAAATATATGCGGTATGATGCCTCATCCGGAGCGGGCGGTTGAGGGGATTCTTGGAAGTGATGACGGTTTGAAGATTTTCGAATCGATTATTGCCTGGTTGACCGATATAAAACAGATCTGATTTTATGTTATTATCGGTTTGATATTGACAACTTAAAACGAGACTGGTATCTATAATAATGTATTGGGGCTGTAGCTCAGCTGGGAGAGCACAACGCTGGCAGCGTTGGGGTCAGGGGTTCGAGCCCCCTCAGCTCCACCAAAATCTCAGGTATTTGTTTATTATGTTTGCCGATTGTTATGTGACTGTTTATCAAGACTTTAAAAAGTTTCAAATCCTATCTTTGTAAAATGAAAAACAGCAAAGAAGCTATGATAAAGGAGCTTAATGCTTCTTTCAAAAAGGTTATAGAAACATCGAATCGCCTTGAGGAAAGTTACAACAGACTTAAGATACATGCGGATAATCTTTCCAGGCAGCTTACATTAAACAAGGATTTTCTGGATCAACTGCTTGCAAGCCTTACCAATGCTGTTATTGATTTTGACAGGTATGGTCATATAAGACGTATGAATCGTTCTGCCTCAGAGCTTTTTAAAATTAAACAACAGAACGCTACTATCGATTTTTTGTCAAAATATATACCTGATATAAGCGGTATATTAAAAAGCAGTATGCCTGTTTTAAAGAAAAAATTTTCCTTTTTTATCGAGGGCAAAGAAAAGACAGTGCTTTTGAGCTATTTCCCAACCTCTTATGAAGAACAATCGGGCTGCACAGTGATTTTTGACGATGTTACGGAACTTGAGATTGCAAACAAAAAGATAAAGCGTCAGGAACAGTTGGCGGCAATCGGACAGATGGCAAGTCAGCTTGCCCATCAACTTCGCAACCCTCTCGGCAGCATCGATCTTTTTAATTCGCTTTTACTGGATGAGTTAAAAGGAGATCTCAGGGATGTTGCAATCAATATAAAAACAGCCGTTTTGCATATGAATCAGATACTGACGAACCTAATGAATTTTGCCAAAGATACAAAACTTTTCATCGAATATTGCGATTTGGCTGAGCTGATTCTGGACGTTTTGGACGAATACAAGCTAAATATTGAGAAAAACGGTATTGTTGTTGAAAAAACGCTTTTTCATAAAAGGATAAAAACAGATAAACTGATACTGAAAGAGATTATTGCAAATATATTGTCAAATGCAATTGATGTTTCTGCAAACTCTACCGTTCGGATTGTTATGTCGGAGTCTCCTTTGACAATAAAGATAACCGATAAGGGTGGAGGCATACCAAAAGATATTGAAGATAAGATTTTTGATCCGTTTTTTACGACAAAACATCAAGGCAACGGTCTTGGGCTTGCCATAGTAAAAAAATATGCCGATCTTATAGGAGTTGGCGTTAAATTTGAAACATCTGCAGAAGGGACAACTTTTTATCTTATATGGAAAGCATAAACCTATATTAGAGAAAAATTTTCCTCTTTTGTAAAAACCAAACCCCCGGCGTAAACGAACCGGTTTAATTTGGATTGTTGTGTGCCTTT